>CAZHRP010000089.1:0-8737 GCA_964535055.1 uncultured Chthoniobacteraceae bacterium | reverse complement strand
ATCCACCGGTAGCATTGATGACTCGGCCAGCCTGGCGCAGAATCTGGGTATCGGCTTTCATAACATTCCGGTCAAGCGTCCGATTGCCGCGTTTCGCGATTTACTGGAGCCACATTTTGCCGGTTTAGCAGCGGATACTGCCGACGAGAATATTCAGCCGCGGGTGCGTGCCACATTACTGATGGCATTCTCCAATAAATTTGGCCGCCTGCTGTTATCGACGGGCAACAAGAGTGAGCTGGCGGTTGGTTATTGTACCCTATACGGGGATATGGCCGGCGGGTTAGCGGTGATTTCCGATGTCCCCAAGACTCTGGTTTACAAGCTGGCGCACTGGATTAATCGTGAACGAGAAATTATTCCAACGGCGACAATTACCAAGCCGCCAAGTGCCGAGTTGAAGCCGGATCAACTCGACCAGGACACATTACCGCCGTACGAGATACTGGATCCGATTCTGGAAATGTATGTCGAGCGGCAACTGACCAGCGCCGAGATTATCGCGTCCGGGTATCCGGGTGAAATTGTTGAATGGGTTCGCCGCTGTGTTGATCGCAATGAATACAAGCGCAAGCAGGCGGCACCGGGATTGAAAGTCACCAGCAAGGCCTTCGGCTGCGGTCGACGGATGCCGGTAGCGCAGCGGTTTATCAGCTGATTTTGCTATGCAACATTCCGAAGCCGGTAGTGATGTGTGCCAGCAACGATCCGGGTTTGTTGGCATTTTGCTGATCTATTTACGGCTTGGCATGACCGCATTCGGCGGGCCAGTAGCGCACCTTGGATATCTGCGTGAAGAATTTGTGGTGAGGAGACGCTGGCTGGATGAGCATGAGTTTGCCGATCTGCTGGCACTGTGCCAGTTTCTGCCCGGCCCGGCCAGTAGCCAACTTGGATTTGCGATCGGGTATCGCCATGCTGGTCTGGCAGGCGGGTTGGCAGCGTGGCTCGGGTTTACCTTGCCGGCTGCTATACTGATGATGAGTTTTGCTGCGGTATTAGGAGTGGCAGGTGACCTTGAGCAGTCGGGGTGGATATCCGGCTTGAAGGCAGGTGCGGTGGCTGTGGTTGCGAATGCGGTCTGGGGAATGTCGGGCAAGCTGTGTGTTACCAGGACTACCGCCAGCATGGCATTGGGTGCTGCAGCGGTGTTAATTCTGATGCCGTCGTCCTGGGTGCAACTTCTAGTGCTGGCTGTCGGGGCGGTTCTGGGCTTGTTGCTGATCCGAACCGATGACGTCGGCGCAGTCCGAGCTGCACCCGTGCTTGACTGGCGCAAGCCATTGATATTTCTGGGCCTGTTCGGGGCATTGTTATTAGCGCTGCCGCTGATAGCTGGTTCGGGAAATGCAGGGGCAGTTGCATATTTTGATGCATTTTACCGGAGTGGTGCCCTGGTCTTTGGCGGCGGCCATGTTGTGTTGCCATTGTTGCAAGCTGAGGTGGTAGCTCCGGGTTGGGTTGGCAATGACGAATTTCTTGCCGGTTACGGTGCTGCCCAGGCAATTCCCGGGCCATTATTTTCATTTGCTGCTTTTCTCGGCTACCTGCTGACTGACTCTCCTCATGGGGTGACTGGCGGTCTGCTTTGTCTGACTGCGATTTTTTTACCCGGCATGCTGTTGCTGCTGGGGGTACAGCCGATTTGGGAACGTCTGCGCGGCAATTTACGGGCCCGCTCGGCGATGGCTGGTACCAATGCGGTGGTCGTCGGCCTGCTACTGGCTGCGCTTTATGATCCGGTGTTTCTGGATGGCATTCCGGACGCGCTGGCGCTGGCGATTGCGCTCGGGGCTTTCCTGCTGCTTCAGGTCTGGAAGAAGCCGGCCTGGCTGGTGATTCTGCTATGCGGGGTTGCTGGTTGGGCTGGCTACGCACTCAGCAATTTGGCGTAGCACAGATTCAACCACGGTATCGATTTCGACGGAATTCATGCAGCGAAAATCGAGCGGGCAATTACGCAAGAAGCACGGGCTGCATTCGACTTGCTGGCGCAGTACGATATGACCGCTGCCAAGCGGACCGGTCAACTTTGGTTCTGTAGAACCGAAGATGGCAACTACCGGAACGCCAAGCAGACTTGCCAGGTGCATGGTACCGGTATCGTTGGTCAGCAGGGTACGACAACTGGCGAGTTCCGCAATCAGTTCAGCCATCGAAGTCTGGCCAGCCAGGTTGGTCACTCGACCGTCAATGGCTTGCTCGATTTCATCAGCGATCGGTTTGTCGCTTGCGGTGCCGAATATGAGCCATTCACAATTTCGGCGTTGTGATATGGCGGTGGCTACAGTGGCAAATTTCTCTGCTGGCCACCGTTTGGCGGGACCGTATTCGGCGCCCGGGCATAGTCCGATGCGCAGGTGAGGCGCATTGCTTCTAGTGGCCAGACCGGCCACCGCGATGTCAATCTCAGTGCTGGTAGCACCGATGTGTTTGGCCAATCGCATGTATCTGTGAACGTGGTGTTCGGCACGCAAGGCGGCCTGCGGTTCGGGGACAATTTGATTAAGTAACCAGCGACGGGCATGCCCGGCATATCCAACGCGCCGTGGCAGCCCGGCCAGCCATAACTCGAGTCCGGTCCGCAGTGAGTTGGGCAGCACAATGCCGACATCGAAGCGGTTGCGCAATTTAGATGACACTTTGAGTAGCCCCTCACCATCAGCTAATGGGATGACCTCGTCGACTTCCGGCACAACCTTCCACAGGTCGGCAATTTTTTGCCGACACAGGATAGTGATGTGCGCATCCGGGCGACCGTGTTTGATCGCCTTAATAGCAGGCACACTCATTACTGCGTCACCCAACCAGTTGCTCGAGCGGATCACCATACGAAATGGTTTGAGCCCGGTGACTGGCTGATCCTCCGGTAGATAGACTCCGCGGCGGTAGCCTTGCAGCAGGAATTTTGGTTTAGGTGTCTTCCAGCGGTTATGCACCCAGAACCAGTCGGCCGGGTTACGTTCGATTTGGCGTTCCAGGCAGCGGTTGATTCTGGCTGTTAATTCTTCCAGCGCACAGTCATGGGTAGAGATTACTTGGTCTACCACAAGTTTCCAGCGGGCCGGTCCGGCCGTATTGATAGCGGCTGTCAGCAAGGTAGCTCCGGTGCGGAGTGCCAGCATGGCTGCCAGCGGTGAGGTTGAAGCCAGACGGCCAAAGAGCGGGGTCCAGACCCCTTTATCGCCGGCATGCTGGTCGACTAATACGCCCACCAGTCCACCCGTTCGGGCATGTTTGATAGGAGCATCGAAGCCGTCCTGGCGGGCAAAGAGCTGTAGCCCTTCTGCGGCTCTGCTCTGGCAAACATGGGCGTCGATCAGGCTATTATTCAGACGCTGGTAAATAGTCGCCGGTTTAAGTTCCGGTGCCATACCGACCAGTTTAGCCAGCATTTCCCAGTTGCCAATATGGCTGATGACCAGGACGACTCCCCGTCCTGCTGCGCCGGCTTGTTTGATTTGGGAGATTTCGTCACTATCAATATAGCGGGTGAATGACTGTGGCCGGGCACGGACGACAGCCGGACCGCTGAGCAGATTTCCTCCCAGGTTAGTGAAATGATTGCGGAGCAGTTGCCGTTGTTGTCGTGGCTCAAGTTTGCCGGTAAAAGCAATCCGGATGTTATTGCCAGCCAGCTTGCGATAGCCGGGCAGCACCAGCCACGCGAGCAGACCCAATAGCTGACCCAAACGGAATGTGATCGGGATTGGCAGGTAGGACAGGCCGCTATGGGTAACGCGGTAGAGCCAATAAACCACAACGTTGCCAAGTTGCTTCATTGGGCATTTTCTTTCCAATACATCGTGCGTAGTGGATGTTCGTCGAGCAGATTGGCTTCGATGCCGCCGAGTCTCTCCGGATCGTACAATTGGATGCCAACGTAATAATAGATCGGACAAATAGGGGCCTCTTTACTGATCAGGAGCCGTTCAGCTTCGCGCAAGATCTCGAACCTGCGTGCGCGGTCGAGTTCGGCTGCAGCAGCAGCGATCAAGCGGTCGTAGTCGGCATTGGACCAGCCGGTGCGGTTGTTGCCACCGCCGCTTACAAACATATCCAGAAAGGTATTGGGATCGTTGTAATCGCCGACCCAACTGGAGCGGGCGATATCGTAATCCAGTTCGGAAAGTGAGTTCAGGTAAACTTTCCACTCCTGGTTCATCAACTGGATCTTAATGCCAAGTTCCTGTTTTAGCATGCTTTGGATTTCGATGGCGATCGCCTCATTCAGTTCGCTCTTGCTGTACAGGAAAGTAGCAAGCGGAAAGTTGACACCGTCGGCAAAGCCGGCAGCTGCCAGTAAGTCACGCGCTTGGTCGGGGTTGTATTGCGGGCCGGCAGGCGGTTGATAACCTGCAGCGCCGGGAGGTACCAGGCTGTCGGCCGGCAGTTCACCGGCACGGGTGATTTTTTCTACGATCAATTGTTTGTCGATTACCAGTGAAATGGCGAGGCGAACGCGCGGGTCATCAAATGGTGGCCGGGTCACGTTATAGCGCAGGAAATAATTACCTAAAAATGGTGCGGCATGGAAGTCGGGGCGTTGCTTCAGCGCTTCGATCAGGGCGGGTGGCACCAAACCCTTATCCATCATTAGATCGGCAAGATCTGATTCATAAAAATTGAAAGCCGTATTGGCCTTACTGACAGGAATGATATCGACGGTTGCCATGGCGACGTTGTCGGTATCCCAGTAATGTGGGTTTCGGTGCAGTCGGATACGGTCATTCAGTCGCCATTCCGCCAGGGTATATGCGCCATTGCCAACCAGCCTGCCGGGCTTAATCCAATCGTCCCCATAGCGTTCAATGGTTGGCAGGTGAACGGGCAGCAAAGTAGTAAAGGCACAGAGATCGAGAAAAAATGGAGTTGGGTTCTCGAGGGTTACTACCAGTGTCTGCGAACCGCTGGCCTTGACGCCGACTTGGGTGAAATCGGTCAGTTTGCCTTCATTATAAGCTTTGCCATTCTTGATGTAGTGTAACTGGTAAGCGTACTGCGATGCGGTCTCCGGTGCTAACGTGCGCTGCCAGGAAGCAACAAAATCTTGGGCGGTAACCGGATCACCATTACTCCAGCGGGCCTGAGCACGTAGTTGGAAAGTATAGGTCGAGCCGTCGGGCGATACTGTCCATGATTCCGCGACGCCTGGTTCCGGCAGTCCGGCTGAATTATACCGGGTAAGGCCTTCGAACAGGGAAGATGCGAGCCTGCCCTCGGGTTGACCGGTGATGAGTGCGGGGTCCAGAGTCTCAGGCTCCGCGCCATTCAAGAAGACCAAGTCAGCCCGCTGGCCAAAATCTGAACAACCAATGAATGCAACCGTGCAAAGCAAGGCCGTCAGCAATGACTTCATGATACAGATTGCTCAACCAGGCTTGCTACTGACTGCTGGCTGGCGCGGCTTCGGCAGCGGCTTCTTCGTTCGTTACTGTCGACTCGGTAGCGTCCGGTGCGGCATCGGAATCCGTTGGTTCTGCGGCATCGTCGGTAGCTGATTCCGGGTTGGTTGTGCTGGCGTCCCCGGCCGTGTCTGGTTCCTCGACGGTTTCACTATCCTCACTTGCAGGCATTTCAGGGGATTGGACGGTTTCGCCATCGGTGCTCTCTGGTGTAACGGGCAACTGACCTGCGTCTGAGGCAGGTACAGCTTCCACCTGTCGTGCCAGCTCCTGTTGCAGACCGCTGTCGGCCCGTGACCGTTGAGCGTACAAAATCGCCAGGGTCAGGGTCAGTGCAAAAAATGCGCCGCCCAGATAAACGGTAACTTTGGTAAGAACAGTGGTGGTTTGTGCCCCGAACAGATCTTCGGTCATTCCACCGCCAAAGGCAGACCCCAATCCCTCACTTTTCGGGCGCTGCATAAGCACTACCAGCAATAGCAGCAATGAAACCGCCACATGGATTACCAGCAGAATGTTAATAACAATTTGAAGCATAGCCGTGCAGATTGCCTCAGAATCTGCGCTTTGTCCATGATCTATTAACCGGCAGCAGGAAAAATGTAATATTATTTTGCGCCTGGACTTTTTCCAGTTCAGATTTCAGCTTGCGTTCTTTTTCTTCCAGCTCGAGTTCTTTTTAGACTTATTATCGTACTTGCCACCATGTTTCCCCTTTACTTTTGTTAGAAGTTCCTGGTTTTGTTTTTCGAGCGCTTCGTACTCATTCCAGTTGAACGTATCCAGATTGCCACGCCGTGTGGCCTTGGCTGCATCATTTTTAACCTTGGCCATTTTGCCGTAGTTTTTGGATAGCTGGGTATAGATTACTGCTTTGTCTTCTGGAGCTTTTTCGGCCATCCCTGCATACTTATCGGCGAGCTTTTCATACCTCTGTCCTTCCTTTTGAAATGCCTGTTGTGGATCGGTTTTATCTTCCGCATGGAGGAAACTTGTGAATGGAAGAATTACAATGCCGACGCAGAGAACGCTGATGGAGGGGACTTTCATTAGACCAGCAAAAGGCAAGAGTGTCCGTGTCTGTCAACTCAGTTGGTTTCTGGTAAAATATCCGGAGTTGGGAAGCATCGGACACTGCCTTTCCAGGTAATCAGGCTGCCCGCTCGAGATGAAGGTGAATAGGTCGAAGTATGCTCCAGGCAATAGTTTGACTACTGAAAGCAGCTTGACGATGCTTCCAACTGGCTGAAGTCTTGCCTATGCAGTGGAAGACCAACCGGCGTACTTTTGACTTAGGCCAGCAGGGGTTGATTATGGGAGTCTTGAATGTGACTCCGGATTCTTTCAGCGATGGCGGTTCTTTTGAGGATACCGGTAATGCTATTCAACAAGGGCTGGCTATGGTTGCTCAGGGTGCGGATATCATTGATGTGGGTGGTGAATCGACCCGTCCCGGCGCCCCGGCAGTACCGCTAGATGAAGAGCTGGAGCGCGTATTGCCGGTGATTAATGGATTGAGCAGCCATGGTATCGAAGCAGCCATATCGATCGATACCATGAAAGCGGAAGTGGCCGAAGCGGCATTGGCAGCAGGCGCAGAGATTATTAATGACGTGAGCGCGTTGACATTTGATCAACGGATGGCGGAGGTGGCGGCGAGTAGTAGAGCCGGGGTGGTCTTGATGCACATGCGCGGCTCACCGCAGACCATGCAAGATGACCCGCAGTACGACGATGTGGTTGATGAAGTTCTGGAATTCCTTAGACAGCGGATGGCAGATTGCATTAAATTAGGGATTGAAGCTGACTGCCTGGCCTTGGATCCCGGGATCGGCTTCGGCAAGACTGTGGAACACAACCTGACATTATTGAATCAGCTTGGCCGTCTGGCTGCAATCGGACGACCGGTGCTACTTGGCGTTTCGCGCAAGTCATTTATTGGTAAGATTCTGAGGTCGGATCAGATGGATGACCGCGAGTGGCCGACAGTGGCCTTAACCAGTCGCGGCAGACGCTTGGGGGCAAGAGTTCTCCGGGTGCATAGCCCGCAAGCCAACCTGCATGCCTTGCGCATGACCGAAGCATTATTGCATGAGTGAGGTCTATGATTTTATCGGGCGCCACTGGCGTTCAGCGGTCGAAATCGGCGTACTGACCGTGGTGATTTACTTTGGCTATGTGTACTTTCGCGGTACCAGAGGGGCCAAAGTTTTTACCGGGCTTGGGGTTATTTTTCTGGCCATTGTGTTGTTATCCAACCTGCTGGAGCTGGAAGTACTGAATTGGATCATCAATAAGTTTTCGGTATTTTTTGCGGTTGCCCTGATTATCATTTTTCAACCGGAAGTACGGCGAGCACTGGCTGAACTCGGCAGCCACCATTTCCTGAATTTGGGCAACAATAACAAGGCTGCGATCGAAGCGCTGTCCGAGGCGATCTTTGAGTTGTCGCATAAAAAGATTGGGGCACTGATCGCGATTGAGCGCGAGATTGACTTGAAAATTTATGCGGATACCGGGGTCACTCTGGATGCCGACTTTTCCGCCGAGCTGCTGACTACAATTTTTCATCCTAAGACGTCGCTGCATGATGGCGGGGTCATCCTGCGTGGTGAGAAAGTCCATGCTGCGGCCTGCATCTTTCCGGTTACCCAGCGGGAGAATCTGGATCGTAGCATGGGGTTGCGTCATCGTGCTGCGATCGGGCTTACCGAAGAGGCGGATGCTATCGCGCTCATAGTTTCTGAAGAGACTGGTACGGTTTCGATCAGTTATGAGGGGAAAATCGAACGGGAATTCGATAAAGAGACTTTTGGCAGCAGGCTGCAACAGCTGATGTTTCTGGAAAAATACGATGATCAGGACACGGATCGACTGGATGATGAAGAATGAAACAGTTATTTTTGCATAATTGGAAAGCCAAGTTGCTTTCGCTGGTAGCGGCGACCGCAGTCTGGATGTTGATTAAGAGTGGAATTCCGCGCCAACCGGAGCGGGAGCAATTTAACTTTGGCCGCACTGCTCCGGAACTTTCGCCGTGATGTGCAGCCGACCGCAGCAGCTATTCGGCACCGACGGAGTGCGTGGTGTGGCCAATATGGAGCCGGTCACTGCAGAGACGGCGCTACGCTTGGGGCGGGCTGCCGCCCATGTGATTGCCGGGGCCGGGCGTGAGCAGCTGGGCGCAGACCATCGGCCCCGCATCGTAGTAGGCAAGGATACGCGCTTATCCGGCTACATGCTGGAGAGCGCACTGGTGGCCGGGTTGACTTCGCTGGGTGTTGATGTACTCCTGATCGGGCCGTTGCCAACTCCCGGTGTCGCTTATATTA
>CAZHRP010000088.1:736-8849 GCA_964535055.1 uncultured Chthoniobacteraceae bacterium | reverse complement strand
AGTTCCTTTCAACTCGAAGAAATCCGTAATTTTCGCCCTCAGGTGGCGGTCTGGCTGAACTTTGCGGCTGATCATCTGGATCGGTATGCGTCGCTTTATGAGTACCGTGCGGCTAAGCTGCGAATATTTGAGAACCAGAAGGAAGGCGACTTTGCCGTGGTTAACCGTAACCTGGAGATCCCGGACTTGAAAGCCAAAGTGCTAACTTTCAGCGCGTTTCGGGATGATGCGGACTTTACCATGCCGGAGCCGGGAACCATAAGCTATCGCGGGCGGGAAGTTTTTCACTTGCAGGACAGTAAGCTGCATGGTGTCCACAATGTGGAAAACCTGATGGCTGCGCTGGCTGCCGGATATGCACTCGGGCTGACAACCGGTGCAATGCATCCAGGCTTGGCCGACTATCAACCGGAGCGGCATCGCAATGAACTGATCGCCGAAATCAACGGGGTTCAGTTTATTAATGATTCTAAATCGACCAATCCCTCATCGCTGGAAATGGCCCTGCGCTCGCAGCAGCGACCTGTCATATTGATAGCAGGTGGTAAGGAAAAGGGGTTTACCTTTACCGGATTGAATGAGCTGATCAGCCAGCAGGTACGCGCTGCAATTTTAATTGGTGAGATGGCAGACAGCTTACAGCAGGCATGGCAATCGGCTACCAGCTGTAAGCGTGCTAACTCTATGGAATCAGCAGTGGAATTGGCTACCCAGCTGGCACAACCGGGGGAAGTAGTGCTGCTGTCTCCGGGAACCTCATCATTCGATATGTTCAGTGGCTATGAGGAACGCGGTCGACGATTTTATGAGTGTGTTTTTAATCATCAAACAAACCGGAAATAAGTACTATGAAAAAGACCAGAAAGACAGCTAGAAAAAAACTCAGAACCTCAGTTAAAGCCAGTAGCCGGGCCGCTGAAATGGACGATGAATATTTTGATGAAGAGTCTAACATGCGGCTGTCACGTGCCTTTGTCGTGGTGTTGATTCTGCATGTAGTTGCGGTTGGCGGCATCCTCTTATTTAATAACCTGAAAGCTAACCAAGAGGCAGGAGCAGCAACTGTTCTGAATGACCTCGATGAGCAACCTGAACCTGTGGCCAATAGTGAACAGTCGCAGCAAACTGAAGTGACGCACAGGCTTGGTGCGGGTGACACCCTTAGCAAGCTGTCGCGAAAATACGGGGTAAGCGTTCAGCAGATAATCGATGCCAATGAGTTGCGCTCTGCGAACATGCTCAGGGTCGGCCAGGAACTGGTTATACCATTACAGCATAAAGCTGGCGTACCGAACCTTGCACAGCTGCCACCGGTGGCAGTTGCCAGTGAAGTGGTAGAGCCTAAGGCAACCGGGGTAAGTCAAGCAGTTCAGCCGGTTCCAGCCAGTGGCACCTACACGGTAGTTAAGGGTGACAACCCGCATGCGATAGCCAGAAAATTTAATGTCAGCTATGAGAAATTGCTTGAATTGAACAACATTGAAGACCCCCGGTTGCTACAGATTGGCCAGGTCTTGAAGATACCGACGCAGGAATGACAACCACTGCTAAACTAAAGCGCGGAGAGTTTAACTGCTAGTACATGCAACGCAATGCTGCATATTTACTGGTATTATGTGTGCTGGCCCTGGCGGTATTGGGGTTGGTCGTGCTTTCCAGTACCAGTCCGTACTCTGATCATACGGTCGATGATAAGTTGTTTTACACGCAACGTCAGGCAGCCTGGCTGGTTGTTGGTGTTTTGGCCTGTGTATTTGTGTCGGTACTCGACTACCATTGGTGGCAGCGATTGGTTTGGCCGCTATTTATTATTTCACTTTTGTTATTGGTGTGTTGTTATCTGCCGGAAATTGGCAAGCGGGTCAACGGATCGGCACGCTGGATCAATCTGGGCGTAGCTACCCTGCAGCCATCAGAGTTGGCAAAGCTGAGTGTGGTAACATTATTTGCATACTGGTTTTCCAAGCCGCAGGTAGAAGCCGGTAAATTTACGCAGGGCGTTTTAATACCCGTGGCGCTGGCTGGGGTGCCAATGGCTCTGATCCTGATGGAGGTAGATATCGGTACTACCCTGTTAATTGGGGCGACTTGTGGTTTGATGATGTTTGTTGGAGGCGCACGTCTGCGCTACCTGCTCCCGATAGCGATCTCGGCGATGATTGCGACTGTAGCAGTAGTCAAGCTGTTGCCGGAGCGCACCGACAGGATCGTAGCTTTTATGGATCTGGAAGCGCACAAATTGGGGGCGGGCTTACAGCAGTATCAGGGATTGATCGCGTTTGGGTCAGGCGGAGTTGATGGTCTTGGTCTTGGCAACGGTCGCCAGAAGATGATGTACCTGCCATTCGCACATACTGATTTCATTTTTCCGATGATAGGTGAAGAATTGGGGCTGAAGTTCACACTGGCGGTAATCTTTGTGTATTTAATAATTTTTGTTTGCGGGATGAGCATTGCTGTCCATGCAAAAGACCACTTTGGGATGCTGCTTGGATTCGGAGTTGTCGCCCTGATTGGATTGCAGGCGATGGTTAACATCGGGGTGACAACTGCGCTGTTGCCCAACAAGGGACTGCCGCTGCCATTCATCAGCTATGGTGGTTCCAACCTGGTAATGTGCCTGGTGGGTGTTGGCCTGCTGCTGAATATTTATTTCCAGAGCAAACCGACTAAAGCAGTCAGCCAGTCGAAGCAACTACGCGTAAGGACCCTGCACAGGATATGAGTAGCAACACCACATATCGCATTGTTATTGCTTGTGGTGGAACTGGCGGGCACTTGTTTCCCGGAGTAGCGGTCGGCGAAGTGCTGGCTGCAGCAGGGCATCATGTGGCACTGATTATTTCCGAGAAAAAAATCGACTCGGTGGCTGTCAGTGGTCATCAGGAATTTGAGATCCACAAATTTGCATCGGTGGCTATGCCGAAATTGTATTCCCCGGAGATAGTGCTTTTTTTATTCAAGGTAGCGGGGAGTGTTTCGCAGTGTCGTGAAATGTACCGGTCATTTCGACCGCATGCTGTCTTGGGGATGGGGGGGTTCACGTCGACGGCACCGATTTACGCAGGCAGTAAGTTTGGTGCAGCTACTTTTGTTCACGAATCGAATGTGATCCCCGGCAAAGCGAATCGTTTGAATGCACGTCTGGCAGACGCAGTTTTGCTGGGTTTTGATGCAGCGGCCAAGCGATTGCATAAAGGTTGCACCACAGTTGTGACAGGAACGCCGGTGCGAGCCGCCTTGAAACAACAGGTCGAAGCGGCGGAAGTATATGCAAAAATGGGGCTTCAGCCACGACAGCCGGTGGTGGTAGTAATGGGTGGCAGTCAAGGCGCCAGTGGCATCAATCGCGCCTTTGTCAGGCTGGCTCCCCAACTGGCCAAGGCTAATTTACAAGTTGTCCATTTGACCGGTGAGCGCGACTTGCAGGTAGTCAAGGATGCCTACCACCAGGTACGACTAAGCTCTTATGTCAGGCCATTTTATCATCAGATGGCAGAGGTGTACTCGATTGCCGACCTGGTAGTGGGGCGGGCAGGAGCCTCGAGCCTGGCCGAACTTGGCTGGTTCGGGTTGCCATCGATATTGATCCCGTATCCTTATGCGGCAGACAACCATCAACTGTATAATGCTGAAGCTTTTGCTGCCAATGGGGCAGCACTTGTTATGGTTGAAGGGGATCGACTGGCTGAGGAATTAAGCATTCATTTAGAATCGCTATGCGAAGATACTGGAAAGCGTGAGGCGATGGCTGCTGCGGCTGCCAGTTATGATAGTAGAGGTGCTGCCAAGCGGGTTGCCGAAGTGATTACCAACCGTTTGGCGAAAGGAGGCAGTATTGAATCCTGATAGCCAAAATGTCGACTTGGAGCGGGCATTGACAGCTCGTAGTTGCAAGGTACACCTGATTGGCGTAGCGGGTTCGGGAATGAGCGGTATCGCCGGGCTGCTATTGTCGTTGGGACATCAGGTTAGTGGTTGTGACCGGGTCAGCTCGGTCGAGGTCGAACGTCTGCAGGGACTGGGACTAGAATTCCATACCCCACAAAAAGCAGCCTATGTAAGCGGTGCCGAACTGGTAATTTACAGTTCTGCTATTCAACCCGGCAACCCTGCCTATGACGCAGCAGTCGAGATGGGCTTGCCTATGTATCGACGGGCCGAAGCATTGGCAGCTATACTGAGCCAACGCCTGGGTATTGTAATCGCCGGTATGCACGGCAAAACAACGACAGCTTCGATGGCTGCCCATGTATTGCGGGCAGGTGGCTTGCAGCCATCCCATTACATCGGGGCAGAGATTCCGTTGCTCGGGAGTAATGCCTATTGGGATGGGGCAGGGCGGTACATGGTAGCCGAAGGGGATGAAAGCGATGGCACCCTGAGGCTTTATCATCCCGAGCATGCAGTGATACTCAATATCGAAGAAGAACACATGGATTACTACCGGAATTTGCGGCAGATTGAAGAGATCTTTGAGCAATTGATCACACAGACCAAGGGTACGGTCTTCTACTGTGCCGATGATCCGGTCGCCGCACGCGTGTGTGCCAGCCATCTTCGGGCGCTTGGTTATGCTATTGAAAACCAGGCTAAGTATAAAGCAGATCGACTGGCTACCAGCGGTCTACAGTCATCGTTCAGGGTAATGCGTGATGATTGTGAGCTAGGTACAATTATCCTGAATGTTCCAGGTCGGCATAATATCCTTAATGCGCTGGCGGTTGTGGCACTGGCGAGTGAGTTAGGAGTCGAGTTCAAACACATCACAAATGCCCTGGGCACTTTCCGTTCAGCTCGCAGGCGTTTCGAGGAATTGTACCGTAGCGAAAATTTTGTAGTTATAGATGATTATGGTCATCATCCTACCGAGATACGAGCGACACTCACAGCAGCTGCGGCGGAACCGGGTTGGCGATTGGTCGTGATGTTTCAACCTCACCGGTTTACTAGAACACAGCTTCTTCGTGACCAGTTTGGCGAGTCATTCCATACCGCTGATGCATTGATTGTTACTGGTATATATGCGGCCAGTGAGCAACCGATCGAGGGGATTAGCGGGCAAACCATAGTAGATGCCGTGGTCGCTACAGGACAAGTGAGCGAGGTTGATTATGTCGCTGAGTTGTCGCGCCTACGGACATCTGTAGCGGCTAAATTACGACCTGGAGACATGCTGGTCTCCTTAGGTGCCGGTAATATCCATGAGCAGGCCAGGTTGATTGCCCGCGATCTTGAGCTGCATGACGCAATCCGGGTTGCGATCCAGCATGGGGAAATCAAACTCTATGAACCGCTGGCGAAACATACCACGCTGCGGATTGGGGGACCTGCCCAGTTTTGGGTAGAGCCTGAAACGATTCTTGGCTTAGCAAACCTACTGCGTTTGTGTGCTCAGGAGGGTTTACCCTGGATCGTGGTCGGGCGCGGCTCCAATCTCCTGGTAAGGGATGGCGGTATAGCCGGCGTCGTTATCAACTTGAGCCGCGGAGAATTTACCGGGTTGTCAATTGATGAGGACAAGATTCGAGTGGGTGCCGGAGTAAAATTAAAGCAATTGAGCTTGATGGCGCGCGATGCCGGCATCGGTGGGTTTGAGTGGTTTGAGGGAATTCCCGGCACGGTCGGGGGTGCCTTGCGGATGAATGCGGGTGCCATGGGTGCTGAAGCATTTGATCAGGTGGTAGAAGTAGAGGCTATGAACAAGCAGGGACAGGTTATTACGGTGCAACCAGGCGAAATCGATGTTACCTACCGCAGCGTACCATTTTTTGCCGATCATATTGTGCTATCAGCTACTTTTCACGGCCAGCCGAATACAGCGCGTGAAGCGATCGAGCAGCTACTTCGCGAGTCGATGGCAAAACGTAAAACCAGTCAACCGGCCGCTTCAAGCGCAGGCTGTATTTTTCGGAATCCGGAAAGTTGTCCGGCAGGACGACTGATTGAAGAACTTGGACTTAAAGGACTGCGACGCGGGGCTATTTCGGTTTCTGAAGTTCACGGAAATTTTTTGATTAATGACGGATCTGGCACAGCTACTGATGTGTTAGGTTTAGTTGCCGAGATTAAGCAGCGGGCCCGGCAGCAACGGGGCATCGAATTACAGACCGAAGTACAGGTAGTTGGCCAAGCGGAGGAGGTATTTAAGTGAAAGAGATAGAAGCATTATCCTTGGCTGTACTTATGGGTGGCCCCGGGCACGAGCGGGAGGTTTCCCTGGCTTCCGGTAAAGGCGTGGCCAGTGCTCTGCGCAGCATCTGCAGAGAGGTGGTCGAGGTGGATGTCACCGGCAATGACGTCACCATGCCCGATCAGTGTGACATGGCATTTAATGTTGTGCACGGAACTTTTGGTGAGGATGGCCAAATCCAACGTATCCTGGATCAACAATCCGTACTTTATACCGGCGAAGGAGTAGAGGCCAGCGAAGCTGCTTTTGATAAAACGATCAGTAAAGGATTGTTCACGGCAGCAGGTGTGGCTACTCCTCATTACGCTTTGCGCAGACCGGGCCAGCAATTAGAGTTTAAGCTGCCGTGCGTGATCAAAGCGCCGCGTCAGGGATCCAGTGTTGGTGTTTTTATCGCCAAGGATGAGGCGTCAGCAGCAGAAGCCTTACGCGAAGTAGCTAAACTGGATAAAGTAATTCTACTGGAGGAGTTTGTTACCGGGCGCGAATTGACAGTCGGGGTATTAGGTCGGTCTCCACTGCCGGTTATCGAGATTATTCCCCAGGATGGTTTCTATGATTTTCGTAATAAGTATCCATTCCTGAAGCCTGGCGGCGGAGCCCAGCATGTTTGCCCGGCAAAGCTCAGCAAACGGGAAGAGGATGCAGTCAAGAGTTTGGCATTGGCTGCATGTGATGCTTTACAGGTTGAGGTTTACTGCCGGGTCGATGTACTTTTACCTGCAAGTGGATTGCCTACTGTGTTGGAAATCAATACTATACCCGGGATGACTGAAGCCAGTTTGTTGCCGGAAGCTGCTGGAGTAGCAGGGATTAGCTATCCGGAATTGTGCCGACAGATTATTCAGTTATCAATAGCCCGTTTCGAACGATTGGGAGGTCCCGATGATCTTTAAAACTCCAGAATTTTTTAGCGGTGGCAAGCGCAAGAACAAGCGACGTAAACGCGCTGGCAGGCCACGCGAGAAGCACCTGCTGGAAGTAAAGGCACGTTCCCGGAAAGTGAAGGAACAGCGGCGCCAAGTAATTTTCAGCGTATTATGCAGGTTGATTTTGATGGTTTCAATTCTTGGCGGGCTATATGTGGGTGGTAGTAAATTGCTGGAACACTTATTCTTTGCTAATAATGAGTATATCCTGCGCCAGATCAAAGTTGATGGTTGCGAATCCTTATCGGCCGACGCACTACTGGCTGGGACAGGTATCGAATGCGGCCAGAATTTGTTTAAAATCAAGCTCATCCAAGTAAAGGAACACATCGAAGCTCACCCGCAAGTGCGCAGCGTTGAGGTCAAAAGAACCTTGCCAGACCGACTGTTGATTCGCGTGGTCGAGCGGGAACCAATAGCCTGGGTAGTGCCTGATCACAACCAGGGAGACCCCTATGCAATCGGCAACTCTTACCTAGTCGACTCGCAAGGGGTATTAATGGAAACCAGCCGATTGCACCCGGAATTTATGAATTTACCGCTTATTACCGGAATCGATGTCGATGCCCTGATAGCTGGTCAATCATTGGACTCAGTGGAATTGCAAGCTGCGCTGAACTTGATTATAATCAACAACAGTAGACTGACTGAAGTTCCGCTGGTAATTCGCTCCATCGACTTACAGCGTGGTTATTGCCTGGAAGTAACTGATGCGCAGCATACCACTTACCGGATGCGATTTGATGAGCTGGAGATGCAATTACGTAAATTGGATTTATTGGTGGAGCATGCCAGAGTGATCGGCCGCAGGATTGAGTCGATTAACCTGGTTGCCAGGCGCAATATACCCGTGCGCTTTTTACCTGTGGTTAATGAAGGCGGTGAAGAGGTAGTTGCCGCCGACGGTGGCTTGCCAATCAAGCGTGCCTTACCGGCCAGCCAATAAGGAATGAACGACACTGGAGGATCTCATTAAAAACCTGATATGGCT
>CAZHRP010000088.1:0-726 GCA_964535055.1 uncultured Chthoniobacteraceae bacterium | reverse complement strand
GGCTGCTGAATCGCTGTTAGTTGGATTAGAGGTTGGTACCGCCAAAATATGCACAGTAGTGGCTGAAACTCAGACTGACAGTTCGCTACGGATTCTGGGAGTTGGAGAAACTCCTTCGCGTGGGGTGCGTAAAGGGGAAATAGTTGACTATGATACAGCGCAAGCTTGTATTCGTGAGTCACTGGCTGCTGCCGAACAGCGCAGTGATGTAGAAATAAGCAGTGTTTTTCTGGGTGTTACCGGTGGCCACATCAGTAGCCTGAACAACCGTGGCATGGTGCGCATTCCGGAAGATAGCGAAGAAATAGACGAGACCGACATTGAGGATGTTTGCACCAGTGCACGCGATGTACGGATCGCTGAAGATCACACATTTCTGCACACAATCAGCCAGCATTATTTTGTTGATGGGAAAGCTGTCATTGATCCGTTGGGGATGCTGGGTAGCAGACTGGAAGCTGAGTTTCATATTATGCACGGTGTAGCAAACCGGCTCAAAGATGCGATCCGCTGTGTCCGCGAGATTGCGATTGAGGTTGAAGAGATCGTACATAACGGCCTGGCGAGCGCATTAGTAGTTCTTGACCAGACACAAAAAGAGATGGGTGCATTGGTTTTAGATATTGGTGCCGGAACTACTGACTACATTGCTTATGTAGATGGGATTATCAAGAGCAGTGGAGTGCTGGCGGTAGGTGGTGACCACGTCACCAATGACATCTCGAT
>CAZHRP010000087.1:0-8892 GCA_964535055.1 uncultured Chthoniobacteraceae bacterium | reverse complement strand
ACATCGGGGTCTGCGCCTCACTACGATAGATGGCTTGTGATTGATCCGGGCTAAGGCCGCTGCCGACCCTGGCGGCCTGCACCATCACGCCCACTAGCTGCCAGGCGACCAACTTCAGCCAATTGATCACCAACTAACTGAGCCATTTCGCCGTTGTAGTCCAGAATGTAATACTGCTTCCTGCCAGCTTGCGCAGACAGCACTCTCAATACCGGTTCCATCTTCCGCGAACGGCCTCGCTTATGGTTTAATCCATACTTGTCGACGATCTTTTCCTGCTCGTCTGCAGGTAGCATCAGCAGTAAGCTACCGCCGGGCCGGTTGGCCACATCGTCAAGGCTAACCACATGTAAAAATGCCACATCTTGAACCGGTGAAACAAATTTGGTCGGCACCACATGTGACACATCCAGTTTGATTTCCTGGTCAGTATGCTCATCGACGTGTGCCAGATAATACTCGATTGAGTCAGGGTCGCGAGCTTGTACTACTCCGGTTGCCAGCAACGCCAGCACCACTACTACAACACCAATATTGTTAGGTATTTTTATCATATCACCTGATTTAACCCCGCAATTCTTGCTGAGTTGCAATTTATGATGACTTGCGTGCCGACACTTATGCAGCCAAACTGATGATCTTGGGTATAGCAGCCAGCAACCCAAGCATGACTATGGGTATCTTTAGCAAACCAAAACTAAAATCCGGACTCGGCAAAAAAAAGGACATGCCTGAGGGCTTATGGCAGAAGTGTCCTGCTTGCGGCGAAGTAATTCATCGTATCGAGTTGGAACAAAATAACCGTGTCTGTCCAAAATGTCAGTACCACTTCCCTCTCAGTTCCAGCGAACGGATCAAGTTGTTAACTGATAAAGACTCATTTGTCGAGCGTGACGCTGACCTCCAGTCCTGTGATCCACTCGGCTTTACCGGTGTCGCAGCTTACACCGAGCGACTGGAAACATATATGCGCAAGACCGGCATGAATGACGCTGTGATCTGTGGCCGGGCCCGATTGGCTGGCATGCCGTATGAGCTGGCAGTCATGGATTTCGCATTTCTGGCAGCTACCATGGGGTCAGTTGTCGGTGAAAAAATTACCCGCTCTATTGAAGCAGCCACTGCCGACAAAGTACCCATGGTAATTATCTCTGCTTCAGGTGGTGCCCGCATGTACGAAGGCATGCTCAGCCTGATGCAAATGGCTAAAACCTGCGGCGCCCTTGCCCACCATGCCGAAGCCAAATTGCCCTATATTTCGATCCTGACCAATCCAACAACCGCCGGGGTCATGGCCAGCTACGCTTCGATTGGCGATCTGATCCTGGCTGAACCCGGCTGCATGATCGGTTTTGCCGGACCCCGTGTGATTCGAGAGACAACCCACCAGGAGCTGCCAGAGGGATTTCAAACCTCGGAGTTCCTGCTGGAACGCGGCCTGCTCGACCGCATCGTCCATCGCAATAACATGCGGCGCGACCTTGAGAATCTCATGCACTACCTGACTCCGGCACGTGGCTGAAGCCGGCACTTCTTATAGCGAGCTTCTGGAGTGGCTACTGGCTGCGCGTACCCGCGGCATGAAGCTTGGTCTGGATAATACCCGACGACTATTGCAACAACTGGGCAACCCACACCAGCGCCTGCACTTCCTGCACGTAGCAGGCACCAACGGCAAAGGGTCAACCTGCGCTTTAATGGATGCCATCCTGCTCCAGCATGGTTATCATACCGGGCTGTTTACCTCGCCACATATAGTAGATTTCCGCGAACGCATTCGCGTGAGTGGTAGCATGGCGAGTAGTAAGCTTACCACCGAGGTTCTGCTGGAATTGAAGCGGGCCACCGACGATTGGTCGGTCAAACCCACTTTTTTTGAACTCTCGACAGTTTTGGCCATCGAATTGTTTGCGCGTGCCGAGGTGGATTTCGCGATACTCGAAACCGGGATGGGTGGCCGCTTGGACTCGACTAATGTGGTTACCCCACTGGCCTGCAGCATTACCCGCATTGGGATCGATCATTGCCGCTGGCTGGGCGACACCCTGCAACAAATAGCTGGAGAAAAAGCAGGCATTATGAAACCTGGCGTACCCGTTGTCAGCCACCCGCAGGAACAATCAGTGCTTAACGTTTTAAGCGCCACTGCGAAAAAGCTTAAGTGCCCGTTCACAGTGCCTACGCATCCGTGGCCGCATTCTTTACCGACCCTGCCCGGCGAGCACCAGCAGTGGAATGCTGCAGTCGCTGTAGCAACACTCACAGCCGCTGGCATCAAGCTGGAAAACAAACATATACCCGGGGCTCTTGCCCAAGTCCACTGGCCGGGGCGCTTCCACCAGATCACAGACTGGCTGGTAATGGATGCCGCGCATAACCCACAGGCAGCCGCTGCCTTGGCTGCAACCTGGCAAAGTACCTTCGGTCAGACCAAATGCACCCTGCTATTTGGAGTGCTGGCCGATAAGGATGCTGTTGCCATTTTTCAACTGTTAAAACCCATAGTTGCCGAACTGGTCATCACGGCTATCCCGGCCAGCCGCGGTCGCACAGCTGCAGCACTCGCTGCTGAGTTGGCACCTTATTACCCAGCCGCTCAAACGCAAGTCCACGAGAACCTTAAATCAGCGGTTGCCGCAGCTAAAAATAGCAATAATATAGTTCTGGCCGCCGGTTCGCTTTATCTTATTGGCAATCTCATGGAATTACTTAAACTACAGCCAGACTAATTTGTAATTTTTGAAGCATAATTTTCGCTAAATTATATGAGTACCGCCAAAGCACTATTTTCCTCCCTGCTGATGATCAGCTGGATCAGTGCGTCGAGCGCTAATGAATATCAGGCCAATCTGAATAAATGCCTGAAAGCTGCCGAACGTCATGAATACCGTGGACAGTTCGGAGCTGCGATTGAGCGCTATCGGGCGATCGAAAAAGGCAATGAGGATTCGGTTTCGTGGAGAATTGCCCGGTCTTACATCGATTATTCGGATTCACTGGACGATAACACTCAGCGCAAGGCCTTATTACAACAGGCAATCCGAACAGCAGATGAGGCCCTGAAAACAAGGCCTGACACGCCACTGCTACTGTGTGCTAAGGCAATTGCCATGGGCAAACTGGCCTTGCTTTCGAGCAAACCAGACCAGGTACGTATTGCCAGGCAGGTCTACAAGTTGGCTAATCGCGCGCTCGAGCAGCAGCCGCAGATAATTTATGCGCACATTGTGTTGGGCGCTTACCATCGCGAGGTGGCCGGATTAACCGCCCTCGAAAAAGCCGGTGCCACTCTCATCGCCGGCGGCCTCCCTGAAGCTGCCATTCAACAGTCGCTCAAGCACCTGCAAACCGCCCTCGATATCGATGCCGACAACTTGCATGCCCGCTATGAATACGCGTTAACCATGAACGCGCTCGGCAAACCACAGCAAGCTCGCCAACAACTCGTTGCATTAATCAATGAAAAGCCACCCACCGCAGGCGGCCGCATCCTGCAGCAATTGGCCAGCGAAAAGCTGACTACCATTGAACAGGACATGCAAACCGCTGCCCGTTGAGTGCTGTTCACCGCCAACTGCGAGCTCACACCGGCAACAGGTGAAAAACAAGGCTCGCCAGCCCTAGAAAGATGAAAAAACCGACTACGTCAGCAGCTGTGGTCAGCAATATATTGGAGGCCAAAGCCGGATCGATTTTTAGCCGTTTTAGTGTCAGCGGTATGATTACACCTGCCGCGACTGCCAGAGTCACATTGCATAGTGTTGCCAGCATTACCACGCCACCCAGCACCGGACTGCTTTTCCATAACCAGGCAATCAAACCCACGGCAGCACCAATAGCCAGACCGTTGACCAGGGCTACGCTGATTTCTTTGGCAAGAATTTTCCCATGCCGTGTGGCTTGCAACTCACCAAGAGCCAACGAACGCACCACAATAGTCAGTGTCTGAGCCCCGGCATTACCACCCAACATCGCGATGACAGGGAGAAAGACTGCCAGCATCGGTTGCCGGCCAATCATTTCCTCAAATAATGCAATTACACTGGCGGCTATAAATGCTGTAATCAAATTCAGGTAGAGCCAGGGCAGGCGCCGCCGGACCGAAATGAGTCGTGGTGTTTCCACCCCTTCATCACGCAGCAGGCCAACCATCAATTGCATATCTTCGGTAGCTTCTTCTTCAATGACACCGATAACGTCGTCCACGGTTACTACCCCGCAGAGCTTCTGCTGATCATCTATGACTGGTAAGGCCGAGTAGCGGTAATTGCGAAAGTCTTGCGCTATCTCTTCCTGATCCGCATGCACAGATACGGCAGTCACATCGGTCTTCATAATATCGCGCACCAGCAAGTGGCCCGGCTTAAACAACAACTCGCGGACCGGCACAACACCTCTCAACTTGCCCCCGGAGTCCAATACATAAATATAAGACAACCCCTCCGCATCCTCTTCTTCTCGCCGTAACTCATCGGTCGCTTCACGCAAGCTCATGCTTTCGGCTACAGCAACGTACTCACTGCGCATCAGGCCGCCAGCCGTGTCATCCGGGTAACTTAAGAGAGTTTTGATATCCAGCGCCTGCTCAGGATCCATCTGCGAAACAATTTCCGATAGCCGCTGCTCGTCGACCTGACCTAAAATATCGACCGCATCATCGGTGAACATCTCACCCAGAATGTCAGACACCCGGTGCAAGCGCATCGACTGGAATAGCTCGACCTGCAACTCGTCCGGTAATTCGCGCAACACGGCAGCAGTCATCTCATCCGGCAACTGGCGCAAAATAGCACGGATCGTATCAATCTCAGAGTAGCGCAGTTGCTCGGCAGTGTCTCTAGGATGCAACTGTTTAAGCGATTCCAGCCAGTTAGGATCGATGGCTTGCTCGTGCTGGACCTCCTGCTTGCTCATGCCAGCCAGAGTATGCGGATTTTGTCCTCAGGCTAAAGAGAATTCGATTGGCGGACAGTTAGCCCGGATCAATTGCTATCAGTCCGCCGTTGATCGCACACTGCCATCGTGAAAGCGAGTTTCCAACTTGCTACCGCTGGCCACTGCAGCCGCCGAGCTTAGCAGCTTCCCGTGAGCATCCAGGGTAACCGTGTAACCCCGCTCCAGCACAGCTTGCGGACCCAGCAACCGCAGTCTGGCCGCTTTTTCAGCCAACACCTTGCCGCCATTGGTAAGCGCATGGGTACAACACAAACGCAATCTGGCTGCTAACCCGTCCAAGTCACCGCGCTTCCTTAGCAGTACCTGATGGGGCCGAAACTGAGCCACCCGGGCCGCCAGAAAGCGCTGTAGTTGAGCGTAATCTCCTACCTTGCGCCTGATCGCCTCAAGCATTCGCTGTTCGGAATCATCCACCCGCTGAGCCAGCTCGAGTAACTTGCGCTCAACTTCCCGCCGCAAACCACTGCCACGTATAGAATCCAGCTGCAGGCTGTACTTTTCCAGGTGCGCCATAGTTCTGAGTTGCAAGGTTCTTTGCAGGCGCTGTATGCCCGCCAGTTGCTCCTCCAGATCAGGGGTAGCCAACTCGGCCGCGACGCTCGGGGTTGGAGCTCTGACGTCCGCCACAAAATCGCATATTGTAAAATCGGTTTCATGTCCGACTGCCGAAATCACAGGCACCTGGCAGGCGACCACCGCACGCGCAACAACTTCCTCATTAAATGCCCATAAATCCTCAATACTACCTCCACCACGCCCCGCTATTATAACGTCAACTGCTAATTGCCCGGTGCTTTGCCAGCGCGTCAGATTGCCTAAAGCTGCCGCGATTTCACCTGCCGCCACAGCCCCTTGGACGCGCACAGGGTACAGGTACAGTTGCAGCCAGGGGGCCCGCCGCCGCAACACATCGAGCATATCACGCAACGCTGCTCCACTGGCAGAGGTAACTAGTGCCACACTTTTAGGGAAGGTCGGCAACGGTTGCTTACGCTCCGCAGCAAATAACCCCTCCGCCTCCAGCTTCGCCTTGAGAGCCTCGAATTTCTCGTGCAGCGCCCCGCGTCCACGCTCCTCGACACGGCTTACCACCAGCTGGTATTGACCACGTTGCTCGTAAACAGTGACGATACCGGATAACGCTACCTGTTTGCCATCTGCCAGGCTAGCCCCGCGATTGCGCATCGCAGCACCACGAAAAAAAACACAGCTGAGCTGAGCGCG
The DNA here is from genome assembly GCA_964535055.1 of uncultured Chthoniobacteraceae bacterium. Lineage (GTDB taxonomy): Bacteria > Verrucomicrobiota > Verrucomicrobiia > Chthoniobacterales > CAKUMP01 > CAYUDZ01. The sequence continues at coordinate 2,712 of CAZHRP010000087.1, read as the reverse complement.
TTCGTCCTTCAGGGTAAAATACTGGTGCCCCGAAGCCTGCCGCCGGTAATTGGAAATTTCACCAGCCACCTGTACCTGCCCGACTTGTGACTCCAGCAGATCCCGGATGGTCAGTGTCAGCTCGCTCACCGTCAGTACCGTCTCCGAAGGCTTTGCGGGCTGCGCAAATAAATCGAGTTCTTCCTGCGGCATCAGCCCATTTAACTCAGTTTTAGTAGCACTTTGCCACCCCGTTGCCCTTGCTGCGCGTGCTGCAATGCTTCAGCAACCTCATCCAGGGTATACTCGGCTGCGATCTCAACTTCCAGCTCACCATCACGGACCATACGCCCCAGCGTTTCAAACATGGTCATACTGGCTGCCGCAGATGCTTGCTCAAACCAACGGGTAACCCAAAACCCGCAAAAATGCAGGTCACGAAAGATTAGAAAACTATTTGGCAATTTGAGCGCTTCCCTACCCATGGCGCCATAGGTGACATGCACGCCACCCGGCGCCAGGCAAGCCGCAACTCCAAATGCATTGTCGCCACCTACTGCATTCAGACCCAGGCGGATGCCGGCATTGTCAGTCAAACCAGCAACTGATTTGAAGTCCTCCCGGCTATCAGTAATAACAACATCAGCTCCGGCAGCCTTGAGCGGCTCGATCAACTCTTCCCGCCTGACTACGTTGACTGTCCGCCAGCCCAGACTACGCGCAATTCGTATAACCGCGGTGCCAACCCCAGAATTGGCAGCATTCTGAATGATCCAGTCACCCGGAGCCAAATCCACAAAATCATGCAACATCCGGTAGGCTGTAGCAGGGTTCACTCGTAACATTGCAAGTTGCTTGTGGTCAGCATCGGCAGGCACCTTGATCAGGCTGTCAGCATTTGCTACCAAATGGCTGCGCCAACTGCCAGTCCCCGCTGGAAGTATGACAATATCTCCCGGTTGCAAATGCTCGACCGCTGCCCCAAGCTCAAGCACCTCGCCAACCCCCTCAGTGCCGGGAACACATGGCAGGTCAGGCTGCTTGCCATAAGTGCCCTCGATGAAGTTGAGGTCAGCCGGATTGATTGGCGCGTAGTGCATCCGCAACAAAGCCTCTCCGGAACCGGGCTCTGGTATCCCTCTAGCTTCAACCTGGATCACCTGCTCGGGTGACCCGGTCTCATTGATCACTGCTGCTCGCAACTCATTCATCAGTTATTACCTCCGGTAGCCGGCAAACTATTAGCCGCTTGATTTTGGCCATCAACTCGACGCTGTCGATCACGATACACCTTACAAATAGATTTTAAGCGGGTGAGCACATAATAAACAGTCTGACTACGAGCCCTGACCAATTGCGCGCCAATAAGCTTTGGCACAAAATCCGCCGGCAAAGCCAACACCTCATCCACCGGTGTACCCTCCAGGCCACTGCATAAGATCGAACTCAATGCCTTGGTCAGCGTTTGAACCTGCGCACCCAGTGCTACCCGGAACTGTGCCCGCCCATCATCGTCAACCAGTAAGAATACCCCCACCTCATCCGTGCATTCCTCATCTTTGCGAATGTCCTCAAGATCATAGTCTTCTCCATCAATCGGCCGATAACGCGATGCCTGCTCAGCATAGGATATCAACAGTTCCCGCTTCTCTCCGTCCGGTAAACTTTCAAACAATTTGATTATGTCTTGTAACTTACTGGGATAACTCATCATGTTCATTATGCATCAGCCGTTCAAAAAAACAACGACCCTCGCCGACAATCGCATCTCAAGGATGTTCAAAAAATATCTCTTTATTAATAAAAATACTTGACGACATGATGCCATTATTCAAAATAAACTATAACACGCAGTGGCTTGCCGCTGATGTTGATGGTTACGAGCTAACCTGTCGTAACTGATTGGCAGATATGCGTAATGACGCATGGATGCGAAACAACAAAAATACCAAGGAAGGAAAACAAAATATGAAATTGAAAACCTTGACTTACAGCCTGTTGGCTGGCGCTGCATTTGTAGCTTTTGCTACGGCACCTGTGACCGCCGGTGAAACAATGGAAAAAGTCGTAATCGAAGAAGAAATCATCGTCGAAGAAGAAAACTGGTGGAGCGCTGAGCTCTCAACTGGTTGGGACAGCCGCTACATGTTCCGCGGTGTTGACATCCTCAACGGTGGCAGCCTGTTCTGGACCGATCTGAGCTTCTCAACTTACGGCTTCACACTCGGCGCATGGTACGCATTTGGCGTAAATGATGATTTTAGCGAGCTTGATCTATATGCCAGCTACGCTTGGAGTCTCGGCCCAATCGACGGTGAAGGTGGCTTTATCTTTTACACATTCCCGCGCGACAACGGCCCCGACACCTGGGAATTCTTCGTTGCACTGAGCACCGACGAAATCCCATTTGTTACTCCAGGTTTGGCGTTCTACTATGACTTCGATGCATTCGAAGGTGGCTGGTTAGAGTTCTCACTCAGCTCCAGCATCCCGGTTGTAGAAGACGTGATCAGCATCGATCCGTTTGCTGCTATCAGCTATGACTTCGAGTACAATTCCAGCGATAATGATTTTAACAACGTACAGATCGGTGTTGAAATTCCTATCGCTCTGAGCGAAAATATTACCCTTAGCGGTTATGTTGCTTACAGCTGGTCACTAGACGCTATCGATGACTTCCAGGACGATGAGTTCTGGGGTGGCGCTGCTATCAGCTTCTCATTCTAAGATCGC
>CAZHRP010000086.1:0-9302 GCA_964535055.1 uncultured Chthoniobacteraceae bacterium | reverse complement strand
TACCAGAGCTAAAGCCAGTCAGAGCAAGCAGACAATTTGGCATGTCCTCAACCGGCTGCTGATTGCCATGATTGTCATAATTTTTCTGGTGTTTGCCGGGGTGGCATTCGCCCCGCAGATCCGCCGTGCCCAGGAAGAACGCAAAGAGTTGCAGCGCTTAAAAAATGAGATCCATAACCAGGAAGTCGTGATCAAGCAAAAAAAGCGTGAGCTGGAATTGCTTAAGACCAGCCCGGAATATGTCGAAATTATAGCACGCGATAAAATGGACCTGATGAAAGACGGTGAAGTCATATTCCGCATCGACGACGGTTCGGCTGAAACACCGTAAGTGGGAGGGGCAGAAAATCCCGCTTAAGAATGATCGGCAAAGCGTTTTAGTTAATAACGATAACAGGCGATAGCAAAGTGCCCCACGTGCGGCGTTGCCTATGCGGCTCACGCCGTTCCACGTGACAATCCCTTGACCACGTTCCGTGCAACAGAACACGTGGCGGGTCACGGGATCATCTCCAACAGTAATCAGTGGTTCCTGATTACGATTACGATTACGATTATGAATATGAATATGAATATGATTATGAGATGGTGGTTGCCGCAGTGGTTGTAAACTGACTGGCAGATATGCTAAGTTTTTTTTCATGAGTACGGATATTCAACAGATTGCGACCGACAGCTTGAAGTCACGCCTGGGCGAATTGCGGAGGTATCTTTGACTTTGGGGGACTGAAAAAGAGTCTGGCAGAGCTGGAAGAAAAGATGGCTGGTGAGGGTTTCTGGGATGATAAAGAGGCTGCCCAGACAACCGTCGCCGAGGTCTCACGCCTGCGAAATACCATCCAGCCATTTAGTGAGTTGGTGCAGCGGATTGATGACCTCGAAGCCTTACGGGAGTTAGTCGAGGAAGAAAATGATCAGGCGGCCCGTAGCGAATCATTTGCTGAGCTGAGTAAAGAATACGATGCGACACTGGCAGCATTTGACCGTTTCGAGCTCGAGCAATTGCTGGCTGGTGAGCATGACTCCGCCAATGCCTTCCTGACGATTCACTCGGGAGCTGGTGGCACCGAATCATGTGACTGGGCTGATATGCTGTTGCGGATGTACCAAAGATGGATTGAACGCAGCGGCTTTACTGCTGATATTGCCGACATCCAATCCGGTGAAGAGGTTGGTATCAAGTCGGTGACATTGAGGGTCAGTGGGCGCAACGCCTATGGGTTTTTACAGACTGAGCGTGGTGTCCACCGGCTGGTGCGCATCTCACCATTCGATTCGAATAAGCGCCGTCATACTTCTTTTGCCAGTGTTGATGTGACCCCGGAACTCGATGACACCACCGACATCGAAATTAATGAGGCAGATGTCGAAATGGATACGTACCGCTCCGGCGGCAAAGGGGGACAAAATGTCAACAAAGTGGAAACCGCGGTACGGCTGACCCACAAGCCCAGCGGGGTCATCGTATCCTGCCAGGTCGAGCGCTCGCAGGGCCGCAACCGTGAGTTGGCTCTGAGTATGTTAAAGGCCAAGCTTTTTCAAATTGAGGAAGACAAGCGTAAAGCCGACATGGAGCGACAGTATGGCGAGAAAGGCGAAATTGCCTGGGGTAGCCAGATCCGCTCATACGTCTTCCAGCCCTACCAGATGGTCAAGGATCACCGTACCGGCGTCGAGTCGGGCAATATTCAAGCTGTTATGGATGGCGACATCGACCCGTTTATCCATGGTAAACTGCGTGGCCTGGCCGGTGGCAGCTCAGAGGATCTGCCGGAGGCGTAATTCCGGTTTCAGGAACATCAGTAGTTGAATGTATAATTATAGAAGTTATAATTAAATATGAATCTGATACCCCGGCTGTTGCTCATGAAGTCAAATTTACTTCTTTGCGTAGGTATCCTGTCGTCTTCACTTTGGGTAGCCTCAGCTGATGACTTTTTCACCGGACAGATTCCGGTCAGCAGCCAGAAGATGTACATTAAGGATGTGGCGGTTATTCCTGATTCGGTAGCAGGCACTCCTCCGAGGATGAGTGTCATGACCACGGATCCAGCAGGGCGTTATTTTGTCAACGACCAGTTAGGGGCATTGTACCTGGTAGATTTCACCAATGGTACTCCGGCAACTGTAACCAATTATTTGGATTTGCGGTCTGCAGACTATGAAGACCTCGAGTTGCGTGACAGTAGTCCTGAGCAGGGCTTTCAATCATTTGCCTTTCACCCGGATTTCAACTCGGCAGGCCAGCCTGGCTACGGGCTACTGTATCTGTTGCTCAGCTCCAACAATACATCACCTGTGCCTGACTTTAACCCGGGCGCTGGAACTGTTTTTCATACGCTTTTAGTGGAAGTGAAAACCAGCAATCCAGCAGCTACCACTTTTTCACTGACAGCTGTCCGTGAAGTGCTGCGTTTGAAACAACCCTTTGCCAACCACAATGGCGGGTTGATAGCTTTTAATCCGACAGCCCAGCCCGGAGACGTGGACTATGGCAATCTGTACGTAGCGGTTGGCGATGCCGGTTCCAGCAACGATCCCCAGGAAAACGGCCAAAATGAAGGCAACCCCTATGGAGCTCTCCTGCGGATTGATCCGTTAGGCAATAACAGTGGCAATGGAAAGTACGGGTTAGTAGCTGACAACGATTTTGCTTCCGATAGTGACAGCGGTACTTTGGCGGAGATTTATAGTTCAGGACTGCGCAACCCCCAGCGCTTTGGCTGGGATATTGAGACCGGAAAATTGTTCATAGCAGATATTGGCCAGAACGATGTCGAAGAGGTCAACGTCGCAGTCAACGGCGGTAATTTTGGCTGGGACGATCGCGAAGGCAGTTTTGATAACCCGAACGATTCAAACAATGGCACCGACTTTCTTGGACCTGCATTTGAATACGACCATACCAACATGTCGGCGGATATTCCTACTGGCATCGGTAATCGCGCGGTCACTATCGGTGAAGTAGCTCGGAGTACGGGTGACCCTGATATTGATGGTTTGGCATTCTTTGGTGACTTCCCAACCGGGATGATGTTTGTCGTTGATGTTGATAGCGACCCGCTGGACAGTGGCCAGGATGGTATCAGTGAAATTGTACCGATGACGTTTGATGGCCAGCCAGTGCAGTTGCTCGACCTGATCAATCAGGTCCGCAGTGCCAGAGGTTTAAACAACAGAAACCGGGCTGATTTGCGCTACAGCGTAAATACTCCAGGCAGAATCTTCGTGCTGAATAAAGGCGATGGGGTATTGCGCGAGCTACTGCCGCCGCCAGCCGTCTCGATTTCCAAGCAGGCTGGTCAACTCACAATCGATTTTCTTGGTACGTTGCAGGAAAGCGATGTGCTCGATGATAGTTCGTTCCAGGATGTGACGCCACAGCCGACCACTCCATTGGTAATACCAGCAACGGGCGATAGCAGGTTTTTTCGCTCGATTCTTGATTAATACCCTGAATAAACGGGCATTTTTTGCTCAACTTGCCCGCCGGGTTGTCGAAGTCCGTTGACGTGAGGCTAATCTGCCTGCATTCTATCTCGCTTGCATTAGAAAAATTTAAAGTATGCCCGCTAAATCAGTATCTAAGAAATCTGCCAAAAAGAAATCACCGTCACAGCGTCCGGCAAAAAAATCATCCCGCAGGGTCAAGGCTGCCAAGCCCACCAGCTCTTCGGTAATTGCATTAAAGGGAGTGCGGCAAAACAATCTGGCTGGCTTTGATTTGGATATTCCGGTTGGCAAGCTGAATGTGGTGACTGGGCCATCCGGCAGTGGGAAATCCTCATTGGCTTTTGATACCGTCTATGCTGAAGGGCAGCGCCGCTACGTGGAAACATTTTCCCCGTATACCCGCCAGTTTTTAGACCGGATGGACAAGCCGGAAGTGGATTCGGTGCAGGGAATTCCACCAGCGATTGCCATCCAGCAAAGCAACTCGGTCAAAACGACCCGTTCGACGGTCGGGACGATGACGGAAATCAATGACTACCTAAAATTGCTGTTCCCGCAGGTAGCATCTGGTTTCTGTCCATCATGCGGCGATCTGGTACACCCCGAATCGGCTCAATCTGTAACAGCCAAGGCGGCCAGCCATTTCAAAGGTCGTAGTATCATTATCTCGTTCCCGGTACCAGTCCCTCCCGATACTAAAGCGGGTGATTTTTTTGAGTTCCTGCAGCAGCAGGGATATTTGCGGGTATTGCTGCGCAAGAAACTGGTGCGCACAGATGAGAAAGTTACGGTCTCGAAACTTCCTGCAGTAGTCCAAGTCGTCCACGACCGTTTGGTAGTCGAAAAAAAGTCTGAACCACGGTTCCGGGAAGCAATCGAAGCAGCTCTGCATCTTGGCAAAGGAACGGTGCAATTATTGGATGCTGATTCCGGTGAAGAATTGGCATTTTCCAGCAGTTGGCACTGTGCCCGCTGCGATATTTCCATTCGCAAGCCAAGTCCGGCATTATTCAGCTTCAATAACCCGCTGGGAGCTTGTCCTGAGTGTCGCGGATTTGGTCGGGTAATTGGTATCGATATCGATAAAGCATTGCCGAACAAGCGCATTAGCATTCGAGGTGGGGTGGTCAAGCCGTTTCAATCCGGCCAGGCCACAGAGTGCCAGGCTGAGTTGGTAAAAGCCTGCCAGCGCGAGTTTATTGATATAGATTCACCATTTGAAGCGTTGCCCAAGGAAGATCGTGAGTTTGTCATTTACGGGGAGCATCGTGACCCGGAATCCAATGCTGACGAGTTGTGGCAGGATGGACTTTGGTATGGCGTCAAAGGGTTTTTCGAGTGGATGGAATCGAAGACTTACAAGATGCATGTACGAGTATTTCTGAGCCGTTACCGGTCCTACACCAAATGTCGTAAGTGCAATGGTGGACGCTATCAACCGGAAACGTTGAACTTCAAAATTCCTGACGGTGAAGGCGGCTGGTTGACACTACCGGAAGTCAACAGCCAACCGGTAGCCGAGTTGATTGCAAAAGTCGGTCGCAAGCAATTGCTGCATGGTTCGCACGGTAGCAGCCCGAATCCGGCAGCAGAAATGCTACAGCGTGAAATAGTAGCGCGTCTAAGTTACCTGGTTGATGTAGGACTTGGTTACCTGACTCTGGACCGGGCATCGCGCACTTTGTCTGGTGGTGAAATTGAGCGCGTCAACCTGACTTCCTGCCTTGGCGCGTCGCTGGTCAATAGCTTGTTCGTGCTCGATGAGCCAAGCATCGGCCTGCATCCGCGGGATGTGGGCCAACTGATCAAAGTGATGCATGAGCTGCGCAATAAAGGCAACACTCTGTTGGTGGTTGAGCATGAGGAGGCGATTATCCGTGCCGCAGATAATCTGATCGATTTGGGGCCCGGTCGTGGTGCAACCGGCGGCGAACTCGTCTTTAATGGAGCGGTCGATAAGCTGCCCAAAAAAGAAAATGCTTCTCTCACTGCGGATTATCTTGCCGGGCGAAAATCTATTCCAGTTCCTGCCACCCGCCGCAAGTTTGAGGATGTGATTTCCATTCTCGGTGCATCTGAGAACAATTTGGACGATATTGATGTCGATTTTCCTTTAGGTGTGATGACATGCGTGACCGGTGTGTCAGGGTCCGGTAAGTCGACGTTGATCCAGTCGGTGTTGGCCGGCAACATGTTGCGGCGGCTTGGTTACACCACTGAAGATGAGCCGGGTCATTGCAGCGGCATTTTCGGCATAGAGGAAATTGACGACGTTTTAATAGTTGACCAATCACCGCTATCAAAGACACCGCGTTCAACTCCGGCGGTCTACGTCGGTGCGTTCGACCCGATCCGCACATTATTTGCCAACTCGGCAGAAGCAGCGGCCGCCGGATTGAAAGCTGGTGACTTTTCATTTAACTCCGGGAATGGACGTTGCGAACGCTGTTCCGGCAATGGCTACGAGCGGGTTGAGATGCAGTTCTTGAGCGATATTTTCATCAAGTGTCCTGAATGTCATGGCCGTCGCTACAAGCAGTCAACCTTGGCTATTAAGTTTTTTGGTAAGTCGATAGCTGATGTGCTCGACTTGACGGTTACGGAAGCCATTGAGTTCTTTCGCCAGAGCATAGATGTAAAAATTGATAAGATTGTTCAGCCACTGCAATCGCTCGAAGAGGTTGGGCTCGGTTACTTAAAACTTGGCCAGCCGTTGAATACATTATCAGGTGGTGAATCGCAGCGGCTCAAATTAGTCGAACGCATTGCCAACCGCTCGAAACGCAAAGAAAATGCCGTGTTGATTTTTGACGAACCGACAACCGGTTTGCACTTTGATGATATTGCGTTGTTGCTCAAGGCGTTTCAGCGGCTGGTGGAGAGCGGCGATACTTTGATTGTCATCGAACACAACCTGGAGGTTATCAAATCGGCAGACTATGTGATCGACCTTGGACCTGAAGCGGGCAGCGGTGGTGGCAGAGTGGTCGCGGCCGGAACCCCTGAGGAAGTTGCTAAATGTAAGCAATCCTGGACTGGTAAGTACTTACAGGGTGTATTGCCGGGTCAGTCTGCCGGCAAGGTTAATGGTAGTCGTAAGAGCCATTTACTGGCGGCCGAGCAGGCTCCGGTTTATGGCAACAATGGAAATGGTGGTGAGCATGCAATTTCATTGCACGGTGCCCGTGAGCATAACTTGAAAAATATCAGCATCGAGATTCCGCGCGATCAATTCGTCATCGTGACCGGGCTTAGCGGATCGGGTAAGTCGACGCTCGCGTTTGATATACTATTTAATGAAGGCCAGCGTCGCTTTCTCGATAGCATGTCGCCGTATGCCCGGCAGTTTGTAGAGCAGATGGAGAAGCCGGACGTGGATTTGATCACCGGATTACCGCCGACGGTTGCGATTGAACAGCGGATCACCAGGGGGGGTGGCAAATCAACTGTCGCCACGGTCACAGAAGTGTACCATTTCCTGCGGCTTCTGTTTTCTAAACTGGGTACACAGTACTGTCCTGATTGCCAAGTGCCGGTTGAGAAGCAAAGTGTCACTGCGATAGTAAGCCAGGTGATTAAGCTGGCTAAAGTTGGCCGTACGCGGGTGCTGGCACCATTAGTGAAAGCACGTAAAGGCTACCACACGGAAGTAGCACGTTGGGCAGAAAAGCATGGATACGAAACACTGCTGGTTGACGGCCAGTTAATGCCGGCAAGTGGCTTTCAGCGGCTGGAACGATTTCGTGAACATACCATCGATGTAGTCGTTGGAGAAGTTGATGCAAATGACTCCAAGCAAGTAGATACGGTAGTCCGCGAAGCCCTGTCGATCGGGCGTGGAACCATTCGCCTGCTTGATAACAAAAACAAGTTGCAGGTAGCCAGTACCGAAATGTCCTGTCCGTCATGCAGCCGTGCATTTGAGGAATTAGATCCCCGCTTATTCTCGTTTAATTCACCGCATGGCTGGTGTCCCACTTGCCGGGGCTTTGGCGAGGTCATGGAAACTGTGCCAAGCAGTGTCGAAAAGGCAGAGTCAGTATTAGAAGCTGAAATCGAGGAGGAACGGGTATTCGAAGCCGCTAAACTTGAAGAGTTGAGCACCTGTCCAGAATGTCAGGGTGCCAGATTGAACGATGCAGCCCGCAACGTCAAAGTGGACAAGTTAAGCATTATGGATTTCGCACGGGCTTCTGTCGAACAGGCGGCAGGTTTGCTCGATAGCATCCGCGTGCCTAAGCATCTCAGCCAAATTGCCAACAGTATTTTGCCGGAAATCAAACAACGACTGAGCTTTATGGAAAAAGTTGGTCTCGGTTATCTGGCACTTGGCCGCTCAGCCAAGACGCTTTCAGGCGGCGAGTCGCAGCGCATCAGACTGGCTGCTCAGCTTGGTTCGAATTTGCGCGGGGTATTGTATGTGCTGGATGAGCCTACGATTGGGTTGCACCCGCGTGATAACCTGGCTTTGCTGGATACGCTGGAGTTGCTCAAAGCCAAGGGTAATTCCCTTTTGGTGGTCGAGCATGACGATGAAACGATGCGCCGGGCTGAGCATATCATCGACCTTGGCCCTGCAGCCGGAATCCATGGTGGTGAAGTGACTGCTACCGGCACCTACAAGGAAATTTTAGCCAACCCAAAATCGCCGACTGGACGCTGCCTGGCGGGTGATTATTCCGAGCATCAGGCACGTAGCCTTCGACCCGTCAACTCATCCACACCGAAGCTGGTCTTATGCGGTGCTACGGCTAATAATCTCAAGGATGTTGACGTTGAGTTTCCACTTGGCAGGCTGACTGTATTGACCGGTGTTTCGGGGTCCGGCAAGTCTTCATTGATGCGTGGCTCACTGCTTGATGCACTCAGCCAGCATTCAGTAGGCGGCAGGCGGCCGAAGCAACAGGGTTCTAAGCAAAGCCGCTCCTGGAAGCAGCTTAAAGGGTTTCAGAATGTCGAGGCAGTTTATGAAATGGATCAGTCTCCGATCGGTAAAACTTCGCGTTCGACTCCCGCCACTTATATCAAAATCTGGGATGATATTCGTGCCCTCTATGCGCAGACCCTAGTCGCCAGGATGCGTGGCTATGACAAATCCAGGTTTTCTTTTAACACGGAACAAGGGCGATGTGAAACTTGCGCTGGTCAGGGAGTTATTAAATTGGAGATGGCATTTTTACCAACGACTTACGCCCCCTGTGAGGACTGCCACGGGATGCGCTTTAATCCTGCTACGCTAGAAGTTACCTACAACGATAAGCATATCGGTGAGGTACTGGATATGACTATCGAACAGGCGGCAGAATTTTTTGAAGCGCATCCGCGTATCCATCGACCACTTGCGCTACTGGTGGATACCGGGTTGGGGTACTTGAAACTTGGCCAGCCCAGCCCGACGCTATCGGGCGGTGAGGCCCAGCGGATTAAGCTGGTCACCCAATTAAAAAGGGGTGTCGTCCGTGGTGAGAATGCAGTTATCCGTCAATCGCGCAAGCCAGGTACAACCATTTACCTGCTCGAGGAACCAACTATCGGCCTGCACATGGCAGATGTACAACGACTGCTGGAAGTACTGCAACGACTGGTGGATGAAGGCAATACAGTCATAGTGATCGAGCATAATCTGGATATTATAGCTGCTGCCGATCATGTGATAGATATTGGTCCGGAAGCAGGTGACAGTGGCGGCCGCATCGTCGTGCAGGGTACCCCACAACACGTGGCCCGCAGCAAACGCTCACGGATCGCTACCTTTCTGGCAGAACGAAACAGTTAGCCCGGATCAATCACAAACTTCGCGCTGGTCGCAGTCCCGACTACATCGGGGTCTGCGCCTCACTACGATAGAT
>CAZHRP010000085.1:0-9388 GCA_964535055.1 uncultured Chthoniobacteraceae bacterium | reverse complement strand
CTGATGCAGGCGCTGAGGGCGCACCGGATTTTGTTGTCGAAATTTAATCACCCAAGACCGCACACCTCGACCTGGAAGTAGATACCGGCCGTGTATTTCAACAGTATGGTCAGGGAATTCGGATAGCGCGCATGGAATTTTGATACTCGGCGGTATGTTTATGGCCTGCGCTGAGGATTCCAATAGCCGTTGTCATCATCCGGCCCGAACCAGCCAAGGTTTTGAGCGGTTGCACTACCGCCGTGCGGGTTCGTTCCCTCTGGTCGCTTGAGCATTTCTTCGAGTGAAGTTCTGCCATCACACCAGGCAACAAGTGCTCTGCCATTAAACCTGAAATGGACCGTTGGACTGGGACGCCATTGAGATGGGCCATTTCCAAAGTCCCAGAAAGGCGGCTCGATATACGGGTATTCCTGGATGCCATCGGCGCGGGCATATCCGGAGGTCGCAAACATCACGGTTGTTGAAGCTCGTTCGACCAGGGCCAAAGTTGCCGAGACTCTGGTACCGTCAACTTCCATTTCCCAGCTTGGTCGTCCACCGATGTATGTCGAGTTGTAACCGTAGCCGCCGGCGCCTTCTTCAAAGCTATCGGAGCTTTTTTCCATATTCTCAAACATCGGACAGGGAGTTACTTCTTTGGAATTGTCGAAATATTCGGACAAATAACCTTGAGTAGGATCCCAGTTCTGATCATTGCCGCTACGCCCGCCGCACCAGCGCTTATTATTCGTCCTGACATTCTCTGATGGAGCAAAACGTCCGTGGTCCGCAGCATAAGCCAGGTTTGCGGTGGCCAGATGCTTGATGTTGTTGGTGCTTTGTGCTAACCAGCCTTGTTCCCGCACCTTGGTAAGCACTGGCAAAGATATGCCAATCAGGGTCAATACTATTGAAGTTGTGATCAGCAGTTCGATCATGGTTAGACCTGATTGACTGGAAATTTTAGCTAACATCAGTCGGGACTATCACGGATAATTTCGATTGTGCAAAATCTAGGAGCACTAGAAACTGACACAATATCGCGGACATTTACCAGACGGACCACTGCTACAGGATCATACCCTGCAGCATTGACTTCTGAAATTTGGGGATCAAACGGGCTGACCGGTTGGGTTTTACTCCCGCCTTGAGAGCTGGCGATCAAATCCCAACTCATCAGGTCACTAGATACCCAGATATTGTAAGTCAGATCGGTCAGGCGTTCATCTCGCCGAAATTGGAACTCAGCAAAGCGATCACCACCATCGACAGTAACAAAATCGATACTTACTGGGGGCAGCTTATCAGCTTTCCATGGTAGCAAGGCAAAGGCATACTCTTTCAGGTTACAGAGCCCGTCGTGGTCCGGGTCATCGTCAGCGTCGCGTAGTGAGGTGTCAGATATGGTCTTTAATTGGGGCCAGTCGGAGAAGATCATTGGTGCTGAAATTGCGCCAATCGCTTCGATATCTGAGCCGCCTGACCCGAAGGTCAGCCAGGCATCATAGATACTGTTGCCTGAGCTATCTTTGAAGGAGCCATCACCCGGGATGTCGACGACTCGGATGCATGTAATATTCTCGAGGTTGACGGTGCCAATGGTTACCAGAGGATGATCGAGCAGATCATCAAGGTCGAATGGTGTCCCCCACGATTCCCCATAAGCGTTCTGGTGTTTTCCGAACAGGTTGTAAATATTGCTGACGTCCTGAGACAAGTAGGCCTGCGAACCTGTTGGAGCAGCATTCAGATAATCGCTGGGGAAACGGGCAAATGTGGTACCATCCGAAGAGACTTCGACATAGCCCAGCTCGGCGAACATCCGGCCTGCGACACTGCTCTGTGCTGTGGTGTAATTCGAGATAAAACCGTTCTCAAAAATAGCAAAATCAGCACCTGACAGGTTCTTTATCGGTCGTTCCAGTTCGATTTCTAGTGAAGCTAACGGATATGTTGATGGATCAGCCAGGTGCATGGAGATCTCGCTGGTATCCATATCACCAAGAGACACGATGTGGAAATTATTACCGGTTACTATGCCTGTTGCATTAATTGGGTTAGCAAACCCAAGGGTCAGCTGCGCACCCGGCACATCGGAAGGAAAATAGTCCGGTGCCGGGATGCTCGCAGCCCAGCCGAAGAAGGCTGGGTTGACATAGTTATCCGGGTTGGAGAAGGAACCTCCGCCATTATCCAAACGTGCGGCTCCCTCACCATGAGGGCCAACAAAACCCGGAACTCCTGCATCAGCAAAAGCTGTTTCTGCCGCGCCCCCCCTGCCGGGCGAGTACGGGCCGGCATGCATACTTGCTGGCAAGACCAGCAGGCATGCAAGCGTTACCCTCGTGAAGCTTAAAATTCCTATAATTTCCGACATCAATTCTTACTACGGTTCCGGCGAGCAATGGCAAAGATAAGCCCGGCTACAAGTAAACTTGCTGTCCCTGGTTCGGGAACTACCTCGATAATCGTATTGCCTTCAGAGACATACAGCCCGCCATCATAGCTTCTCGCGTCACCCAGACGGCCGCTTGTTGAAAGGATCTCGGTCAGACCTGCGAAGTTACCCGAGGAATCCACGTCGAATTCCACCAGTACCGAGGGGAAAAGGAAATCTGTAATAGAAAGCACCAGGTCGCCATCTGCATCAATGATCATTCCGGTGCCGCCATTGAGGTTTGCGTAATCTGCAGAATAATCATACCACAGCACACCAGTAGTTGGCAGTGGATTAAGAGTAGGATCAGCAATTGCAGCGTTAACTTGGGCAGCTGTCCATTTGTATATACTCCGGTCGGAAAAACCAGGCGCATAGTACATATTGCCGACAGCGTCAAAGGCTAGCGGCCCCGAGCTGCCGAAGGTAGTGCCCAAGTCTGTTGCCGGATTACTTACTAAGTCACCATTGCTATCCAGCTCGCTGTGGAAAACTTGATTAGTGCTGGCAGTGGCACCAGCGATAAATAAATCACCGCCGCTCTCGAATAATCCCCAATTGCTGGTAGTCGAAATGACTGATGCTGATGCAGAAGCACTAGTCGTGTCATAATTATGGATATTTTGGACATTGGCCTGAGTACTATCGTTAAAATAGATATAGTCGCCGATTGAGATTACACTGGCTCCGGCAAAGTTGTTAGGCTCCGAGTAAATATTCGTGGGGTTGTTGCCATTCTCGAGCCAGACATTGGTGTCCGGAAAACCAGCCGATGTCATGTAGTATAGGTTATCTGAGGCGTCCCAGTCGTAGCTGATAATGTTGTCGCTGGTCGTGTGGGTGTAGTAGGTGTTGCCAGCAAAACCCGGGTTGAACGTGGGTGCTGCGTGACCATTGACTACCGTCAGAACTAAAGCGCTGGCAGCTAGAATACTTTTTTTCATTTTTCCGATTTCTCCTTGTTGTAGTTATTGTTTTCCAAGGGAACCGGAAGAGGGTCAGCCATGCTTAGCTGCCACTGGACGCGGAATCCCTCATTCCTCCGCTATTGCGGGGAGGTTTTTTCGCGGGAACTGCAGTGGCAGATCCACGAATGAGGATAAGGCGGGCAAGTATTCTGGCTTCCGGCTTACGCCTCACTTGTGCGAGGTCACCTTGGTCCCGCCTTCACCTTTATTGGCATAAAGATTGGCTGATGGGACTTTGTATCCGGTTACAGCAGCGCATCTGCTCCCGATTTGCACGGGATTCCATACGTCACCTTATCATTACTATTCTGTATTAAGAACCAACTGGAGGTTGATGGCGAAAGAGAAAAGAGTCAATAATATTTTACTAAAATAAGAAAATTTGATGCATCCAATCAGTAATTTGGTGCCAAGTTTCTGAGCGCAGTCAGTAAACAGGCGGTAGTGACGTTTGCAATATCGGGGTCGGTACTGGCGCGCGGGCCAGCGCAGTTAAGGATCTTAATCTGGTGAGCCTTGAGCCAGCCGACAAGCTGGCTGGCGGCCTGCTCGATGCTCAATTCGGAAAAATTCAGTATGAGTAATGGTTTGGCCAGTAACCGGGCGTGATTGGCGGTCAATAGGGTGCCGCCTTGCAAGTCTGCATGGGTGAAGATAGCAGTGCCATCGGAATCGCGGACATTCAGACAGGTACGACTCTCGTAGCATGCCTCGGTGGTTTCCTGCATACCGTTGTATTGAGGTGGGATAATGCCATCTTCAGCCCGGCGCTTGAGTGGGATCCACCCGCCCGTGGAGATCCCCAACAAGCTGGCGGCATCCAGCGCCGCGCGGTCGGCACCGGTTTGACCACCACTAATTATTTTCATATTCTGCTTTATATTCTGTCTGTAATTATATATCTATAATTAAAGAAGTTATGACTACCAGTGAGGATCAACTTTCATCAGTTTTACTGGCTGAGGATGATGTAGTTGCGCAGCGGGTCATTGCCAAACAGCTCAAGGAATGGGGTTACGAAGTTAAGACCTTCAGCGACGGGTCAGCAGCGATGATGGCAATTAGAAATGCTGACTCACCGAATGTTGCCATCCTGGATTGGGAAATGCCCGGTATGGATGGTCTGGAAATTTGCCAGCGGGTGCGTGAGGGGCAGTGGCCAATATACATAATTATGCTGACATGCCACGGCAGCAGCATGGATCTGGTGCGAGCATTGGAAGCAGGTGCGCATGATTATATTAAAAAGCCATGTGATCCGCGTGAGTTGTACGCCAGATTGCGGGTTGGCGAACGCATTATCCGATTGCAACTGTTGCTGGAGGCCAAAGTTGCAGAACTGCAAGGCGCTGCGCGCAGGATTCGCGAGTTGGAAGACCGGCTGTAGCAGCTGTGTGTGCAGGGCGTAGTTAGCCGTCAAATTTCATTGAACTTGCCAAGGTGCAGGACGATGCTTGCGGCATGTTAAGATTTGTCAGACGGGAGACGAGCTATGAATAGTGAGAATGTGAGCACCGAAAATGCAATTACGCCGACAGAAGGAGTGCATGTATTGCATCTTTTTTATCGGATTGACAATGCGAGTTGGGATCTCCTGAGCCAGGAGGAAAAAATGGAGGCCCGCACCGGTCTGCTGTCGCTGATCAAGGAGGCCCGTGAGCGGGAAGACACCCAGTTGTTGACATTCTCGATGGTGACACCCAAAGCGGACATGGGGTTTATGTTGCTAACCAGCGATTTGCATGTTGCCAACAAGCTGGAGAAGAGGCTGTCGCTATCATTGGGGCCTGATATCCTAATGCCGACATTCAGTTATTATTCACTGACCGAACGCAGTGAATATACGACTACCAGCGAGCAGTACCGGAAAACGCTGGCCAGTGAAAAAGGGTTGGAAGAAGGGACTGAGGAGTTTGATCAAGCACTCAGGGAATTTGAAGAGCGGATGGAAAAGTATACTCAGAACCGTCTCTACCCGGTATTGCCGGACTGGCCGGTAGCCTGTTTTTACCCGATGAGTAAGCGTCGAGCACCAGACCAAAACTGGTATGAACTGGACTTTGCGGAGCGCAAATTATTGATGGCCGGGCATGCTAAAGTTGGCCGCACTTACGCCGGGCGTATCCTGCAACTGATTACCGGTTCGACCGGTTTGGACGATATGGAATGGATGGTGACTTTGTTTTCCCACAATACCGAGGACATCAAGCAGATTATTTATGAGATGCGATTCGACCGGGTGAGTGCCAGGTATGCTGAATTTGGTGACTTTTACATTGGCTTGCAGTTACCCCCCGGTGATATATTAGCGCGATTGCAATTGTAGTGACCAAACAGTCCAGTAAGCATTTGCACTATTGATTATGGCATCGATACCAGCTAATTGTTGCGGGAGAATGCAGACCAGACTTTTTCTTTCCTGCTATTGTTACCTGCTGTTAATTGCGCTCCTGCCTGCAATTGGCATGGCTCAGGACACAAATGCGGTTGTAGCGGATGAACAGGCCGCTAGTGAAGGAGAGATATTAGACGCTGATATTGAGCCCGCGCAACTGGCTACCACTCCGGAGACCGGCCAGATTTCTGACCGTGATTCGAGCGAAGATCATATGCGTGAGGAACTGGGTGTAAATACCTACACCACGCCGTCGATCGAACGCATCTTCATGAAGTTACAAAAACTCGGGCCAATTCCGGTAGGTGAGTTGCCACGTCGGCTGGATGACGATCAATATACCAACCGGATTCAGCTGGCCTTAAACTTCGGGCGTTTAATTGCGGAAGGTTTTCTGACCATTCAGACGGAGGATCGTGAGGAAATCGAGTCGGTCGGGCGCAAGCTGGTAAAAAAGGCAAGTGCCCTGGGTGTTGGTGACAGTGTGACGGCCCATAGCCGTCAACTGGTTGAATTGGGCCAACAGGGTGACTGGAACAATTTGCGCAGGCACCTGACTGCAGCCCAGGAGGATGTTGAGAAAGCCATGCTTGAGCTGCGCGATGAGCAAATCGCCCATATGATTGCTTTAGGGGGGTGGTTGCGCGGGCTTGAGATTGCCACAGCCACCCTGCGTACCAAGCAAACTGACGCTGCTTACTCAGTGATCGAGGACATCGATCTGGTCGATTACTTTAATGATCGCTTGAGCACCCTGCATCCGGCGCTGGTCAGAACACCTCTGATCATACTGCTAAGGGCCAAGTTAATCGAGATTCAGGGGATCCTTGAGCAGGCTGAGGATGGTTTATACGCATCAGATGTGGAAGCTATCAACAAAGCGGTCAAAGAGCTGAACGATGCTATCCAGCAGCCGGTTGATGACTGGCCGGAAATCACCAGTTAAGCAGGCAGTTACTTGAACGAGTACCGCTGGTGCTGGCGCTGAAGGTATGCTTGCAAAAGTGCTTGGCAAATTTCTCTGATTAGGAACAATAATCATTCACCATGAGTGCAGAACGCGATATTGAGAAAAGCTATCCGATCAATGAGTTTGTGGCCAAATTGAGGCGTCTGGCTGACTGCCTCGAAAGCGGACAACAATTTGAGATCCAAATTGCCGGTGAACGTATTTATGTGCCAGTGCGCGCCGAGTACAACATCGAGCATGAACGTGAGGACGATGCGGAAGAAATCGAATTTCAGATCAAATGGCGCAACGACTGATGCCAGTTGCTGGTCTGCTCGGTATTGAATCTTGATTCTGACTCTTATCGGGTGTACTAAATTACAGCTTTGTGAGAGGCAATTCAGGCAATTATGATTGCTGTGGCATCCTCTGGGAGCACAAAAAGTGGTTGCATTAGGGGGATTCCTTGAGCATTTTCAATCCAATCTAGACAAAGGAGGAACAACTATGGCTGATGTAGAAAATAAGTACGAAGATAACATAGCTGGCAAATATTACTGCGACGACCAGTGCATTGATTGCGATTTATGCCGCGAGACAGCACCCGCCAATTTTACCCGTAATGAGGATGGTGGTTATTCCTACGTTTTCAAACAACCTGAGAATGAAGAGGAAGAAGCTTTGTGCAAAGAAGCCATGGAAGGCTGCCCGGTCGAAGCAATTGGCGATGATGGTGCCTAGGAGCAGTACTCGCATTGCTGCGGTGCAATAAATATCCAGCGCCGGAAGTTTTGCCGGATTGCGATAACTATCCAAAAGTGTGAGTGGAATCGACCGTCGATTGCGCCGCCGGGTAATGGCTGAATGGCGTGGCTATTACGAGCCAAAGCCGAAAAAAGGCAGCTGTATTCAAGCTGCCGGCGTGGTTGACAAGGTCATGCAAGGCTGGGGGCTGGAGGAACGCCTGCATCAGCAAGAAGTGCTGAGTGCCTGGGAGCAGATCGTCGGTGATTTTATTGCCCGTCATGCACAGCCGACCGCGCTCAAAAATGGCGTACTGATCGTCGAAGTTTTGCAGCCGGCCATTCACTATGAACTGGATCGGGTATGGCGGGCTCGCATAGTGAGTGAGCTAAAAAATCATTTTGGTCGCAAAATCGTGCGCGATGTCAGCTTCCGGTTGGGATAGACTGCGACTATGAGCAGCAATATCATCCTCGACTGGTCGGGAACGCTGGTTAACGATTTACCGCCAGTGCTGGAGGCGACCAATAAAATCCTGCTGCATTATGGCAGGCCGGAGCTTAGCCTGGAAGAATTTCGCGAGACCTTCCGCCTGCCATTTATCGGCTTTTGGGAAGAGCAGTTACCGGGTGTCGGGTTGCCGGAACTGGAAGAACTATACCACCGTTTCTTTGATGGTATCCAGGATCGGGTCGATTTACTGCCGGGGGCAAAAGAATTTCTCGATTATTGCCGCGCTACCGGACGGCGGGTGTTTTTGCTATCTTCGATCAAGCGGGAGCACTGGGAGGCACAATCAGCGAGGTTGCAAGTGGCTGACTATTTCGAGCAACCGTATGTGCAGGTGATGGATAAAAAGCAGGTCATCGGGGAAATGCTGGTCGGCCATCGACTCGACCCGGCCCAAACCATCTTTGTCGGTGACATGGTGCATGATATTGAAACTGCCCGCCATGGCGGGGTGCTGGGGGTAGCAACGCTGACCGGCTTCGATCCACCGGGTAAACTGGCTACTGCGGAGCCGGAGGTGACAGTGCAGGATCTGCATGGCTTGAGACGGATGCTGCAGAGTAGTGATGCGGCTGCTCAGATGGTTTACCCGGTAGTCACTGTGGGGGCATTAATCCGTGATCGCAGCGGACGCTACCTGATGCTGCGCACCCATAAGTGGAGCGGCAAATGGGGGATACCCGGAGGCAAGGTCAAACGTGGTGAGTCAAGTGAACAGGCGTTGATCCGCGAACTCAAAGAAGAGACCGGACTGACCGTCGAGCGCATCCGGTTCGTGATGGTGCAGGATTGCATCGATTCGGATGAGTTTCTGCGGCCGGCGCACTTTTTACTGCAAAATTATCTGGTTGAGGTGGATGGTGAGAGGCCTGATGTAGTGCTCAATGACGAAGCAGAAGCGTGGCAATGGGTGTCGCCAGCAGCAGCGCTTGAGATGGAACTGAATCAACCGACCCGGATTTTAATCGAGGAGGTATCACGTAATGGCGGCTGATTCCGATCGATCTAAGTATGTGATCCATATCGATAGCCTGCAAACTCCAGCCAGGATCGGGGTTTTGGCAGAAGAAAAAGAAGCTCCGCAGGCGATTGAACTCGATGTCACTTTGTATTGCATTGCGGGTTGGAGTGGTCTTGGTGATGACTTGCAGGCGACGGTTGATTACGCAGCAGTTGCTGAATTCGTCCGGCGGCTGGCGATGGAGAAGCATCGTAACCTGATCGAGACCCTGGCTGCTCATCTCTGCCGGCAATTACTTGGTTTTCATCCGGTAATTACTGAAGTGGAAGTAGAACTACGAAAATTTATTCTTCCGGGTACCGATCATGTGGCGGTGCGGTGGCGGGAAGCTAACCCGGATCAATCACAAACTTCGTAGCGAGACGCAGCGTGAGGTGCTTGG
>CAZHRP010000084.1:0-9482 GCA_964535055.1 uncultured Chthoniobacteraceae bacterium | reverse complement strand
TTGGATCGCTGGAATCGCGAGCGCCAGAATATCGAACGGCAAGTCCAGGCAGCGGCCGAGCAGCAACTGGCGCAAATAACAGGCGATAGTCTTCCTGCAGCCATAGTATTGGGTGGGGATAACTGGCATCATGGAGTACTGGGGATCGTCGCATCGCGGATCATGCGGCGCTATCATCGGCCGACCATTATTGCCGGATTTGATGCGGAGGGTAATGGCAAGGCAAGCGGCAGAAGCATTGCAGGCTTATCACTGGTTGCGGCACTTGCTGCCTGTGCCGGGCATTTGCAACACTTTGGTGGCCATGAAATGGCTGCCGGGCTGGCAGTGGACAGGCAGAATTTCGAGTCCTTCAGGATGGCTCTTGAAGAATATTGTGCACAAAATCTGGACGCCGGGCAGTTGATCCCGGAATTGTCGGTCGATGCGCTGCTGCAACCACACGAACTAAGTTTAGAACTGTTGGACGAGCATGATCTGTTGGAACCATTTGGGATGGGAAATCCACAACCGGTTTTTGCCACGCTGGCCGTGACGCCGGCCAGCACACCGCGGGTGCTGAAAGAAAAACATTTGCGCCTGGAATTTGGCAGTGGTCGCAGACGTACCAGTGCGATTTATTTCAATGGAGCTGAACACGAACTACCGCGACCACCATGGGATGTGGCATTTCATCTCGAACGTAATGAGTTTCGTGGCCGCACCAGTGCACAGATGAATGTAGTCGCAATTCGGGCTGCAACTGAATAGTGTTCCGGTAGTACTGTATTTTCCATGAGCGAAAAAGATAAAATCTGGCCAAATATTTCGCCGCGGTTGCGGCACCTGGGGGTGCAAAGCTGGCTGATCCTGGGGATTATTTCAGTTATCGGCGTGGTGGCTGCGCTGCTGAATGCAATTTCTGGTTTAGTCACTCCTTTTGTGGTGGCGGTGGTATTGGCGATGCTTTTTCATCCGGTCGTCGACCGATTGGAGCGCTGGCGAGTGCCCAGAATTGCGGGCAGTTTGCTGGTGGTCGCCTTGATTATTACCGTTCTGGTATCTGCCGTCTGGATCATGACCGAAGGGATCATGTCGCAATCGGAGACCATGGGGCTGCAGGTTAAAAAAGGTCTCAAGGCGGCTGCTGATGTGTTAGAGCGATTTAATCTCTCGGGGGACATGATCAAGGACTTGAGTGATACCGTGCTAAATGAGGTGCCGAAAATCGCCTCTGGCGCAGCAACGTTTTTCAGGTCGGGATTATCCGGTGGTATCACATTTCTGATCGGCTCATTTGCTGCGGTGTTGTTGCTATTTTATTTGCTCGACGACTGGCATGGGATCATCGACTGGCAGGCAGGTAATATGGGGATGCCGGACGAATTGGGCCGAACCTTGCTGGCCGATGCTACCGGAGCGGTGCGTGAGTATTTTATTGCTTTGACGCTATCCAGCATCGTGGTTTCGGTGACTATCGGTACGACGCTGGCCGTGCTCGGGTTACCGCTGGCGTTGACTGTTGGACTGGTGACTATGGTGACATCCTACGTTCCGTATATCGGTGCGATTTTTGCCGGTGCTTTTGCGTTTTTGGTAGCACTGGGATCAGGTGACATCAATAAGGCACTGATCGTCTTACTGGTCGTGTTAGTAGTGCAAAACGTGGTCCAGACGGTGATCCAGAACAAGCTGGCCAGCGAGCGTCTGAAACTGCATCCGATTGTCACGTTTTCGACGGTGATTGGTGGTGGTATCCTGTTCGGGGTTCTAGGCGCTACCCTAGCCAATCCGGTTGCTGCCATGATCTGGACATTCCACAAGCGGATCCTGGCGTATGAAGAGGAGCAGGAGGATTCCAAGCTGATGAGTAAGTGATAGGGATGAGGGGTCGATTTGGTTAACGCCAGGGCGCAGGGACGCTAGAGCGCAAAGTTCTAGCCCGGAAAAATCACAAACTTCGCTGAAATCGTCCGGTCATTCCTTGACCCTGATTTGAGTGCCATTAAGCGCTCGACAAACTCGGGCTTGGTAGAGCAACAGGCAATTTTTCACCGTCAATCGGCCAAGTGAATCCTATCATTAACGCGGCGCTTGAACGACCAGATCTCATCCATCCACAGGTCGGTAAATAGGCCCGGCAGGCGTAGCAGGGCCGCAACGACCAGGACTACGAATACGGGAAGCCACAAGAGCAACGATGAAGACTTGGCAGCCATAATTTGTCGCACTCAAGCAAAGTCGATCTGAATGCGCAAGGCCAGTTATCTTTTTGATGTGGTGGGGGATCATGCTAGGCTGTTGCGATGGAAAAATGTGCTCCTGACACGCCGGTGGCCGAGTTGCCATTCGTGCGCAAGCCGCAGGCACGGGCGCTGGGCAAGTTGGGGATCGAGACGGTGGAAGACTTGCTGCGGCATTACCCCCGCCGCTACGAAGACCGGAGTAACTTTGATCACATTCCGGATGAGCCGGCGGCGGAGGCAGTTTGCATTCATGGGGTGGTCGAGAAACGTTCGGTGCAGCGCTGGCGGCGGCGGTTGGTGGTCGAGGCGACGCTTGGTGATGTCAGCGGTGAGGATAGTAGTCCGCGTTTGGTGTGCCGCTGGTTCAATGCCTATCACGTGTTGCGGGCGGTCGAACCGGATTCCGAGCTGGTAGTTTACGGTGCGGTCCGTCGTAAGGGTAAGCGCCTGCTCATGGAGCATCCGGAATTTGAGCTGGTGGAAAATGAGGAGGACCAGGAGCTATTGCACCTGGGGCGGATCGTGCCGGTGCATGCGGCGACGGCCGGGCTGCCGGTGAAGACGTTGCGTCAGATGATACACAAGCTGCTCGAGCAGGTGGAATTTGCGATGCTGAAGATTATGCTCCCTGTTGACCGGATAAGGCTTGGGCCGGAGGAATTTTTTCGGGGTATCCATTTCCCGGAAACTCTGGAGCAGGCGGAGACAGCCAGGCAGCAAGCAGGCTTTGAGGAACTATTTGCTATGCAAATTAAGTTGGCGTGGCGGGCGCGGGAGTGTGCGGAATCTGAGGGGGCAGCGAAACAGGCCAAGGGTAAACTGCTGGCGGCTATCGTCCGGGCACTGCCCTACGAATTGACAGCGGCACAAAAACGGGTGCTGGGTGAGATCCGAGCTGACCTGGAAGCGCCGCGCCCGATGAACAGGCTGCTGCACGGCGAGGTTGGTTCGGGCAAGACTGTGGTAGCTGGATTGGCGTTGGCATTTGTGGCAGGTTGCGGCTGGCAGGGAGCATTGATGGCGCCGACCCAGATTCTGGCGGAACAACATTTTGATACATTAAGAAAACTTCTTGAGCCGCACGGAATTCCGGTGCATTTGCGCACCGGGGCGAGCAGGATCGACTCGCAGATCCAACCGGCGGCCGGTTGTGCGGAAGTGGTGGTAGGCACCCATGCCCTGATTCATGGCGCTTATGAGTTTGATCGCCTGGGTTTGGTGGTCGTTGATGAACAACACAAATTCGGGGTGGCGCAACGGGCCCGCCTGCGGGCCCAAGGTGGAATGCCAGACATTCTGGTTATGACTGCCACGCCGATCCCGCGCACGCTCACCCTGACCGTGTTTGGTGATCTTGATGTTTCGCGACTTGACGAATTGCCGGGGGGACGCGGCGAGATCATAACCCGGGTGCGCGATCGTTCTGCGCTGCCGGCGATTACTTCCTTCATCCGGGAACAAATTGCAGACGGTCACCAAGTCTATATCGTCCACCCGCTGATCGATGAATCTGAGACTAAAAATGCTAAAGCCGCAGCGGTTGAGTTTGAGCGTTGGCAGCAAGAGCTGGCACCGGTTGCGGTCGGCCTGCTGCACGGGCGGTTGGAGCGGAGCGAGCGCGAGCAGGTCATGCGTGCCTTCGCTGCCGGCGAAATAATGGTGTTGGTAGCTACGACTATCATCGAAGTCGGGGTCGACGTTCCGCAGGCAACCGTCATGCTGATTGAAGATGTGCAACGTTTCGGGTTGGCGCAGTTGCACCAACTGCGGGGGCGGGTGGGTAGAGGGCAAGCTGCCAAATCGTATTGCATCCTGATGCTGTCGGTTCAAGTATCAGATGAAGAAAGTGAACGATTGCAACATCTCGAACAGGTCGGCAACGGCTTTGAAATTGCCGAGCTGGATATTCAGACCCGAGGGCCGGGTGACATGCTGGGCGCTGCCCAGAGTGGGTTGCCGGCATTGCGGATCGCAAATCCGGTTAAAGATACTGAGCAACTGCTGCTTGCTCGCCAACTGGCCAAAGATATATTAGCTGGTAATCAATTAAGCTTACCGGAAAATGAACATTTAACGGCATTAATTGTCGATAAACCTATACCAAGTGAAATCTCAAATGATTAAATAATTATGAAAAGTTTTGTAAAATTTCTGCTTTTTATATTGATTTTAAGTATTGCGCTGGCTGGGTTGTACCAGATGCGGCACACCCTGTTTGGCGGCGATCAGAAGTCAGGTTCTCAAGCAAGTGGGGAGGCGCAGTCGGAGAATCAGCCGACCAAGATTACTCAGGCGGAGGAAGCCCCGATCAAGTTGGACGATGTCAAGATACTGGCAGCCCTTGATGAGCAATATATGCGGCTGGTGGAGTCGGTAGTGCCCAGTGTTGTTAGTATTAATACTGCGCGAACGGTGCGTGTACCGGCTTATTATTATGATCCATTTGACCGGTTGTTTGGTGGTTCGGGATATGGGGTGCGGCCGCAGGAGCGCAAGCAGTCCAGCCTGGGTTCGGGGGTCATTGTGTCGCGTGAGGGGCACATAATTACCAACCATCATGTGATTGCGGAAATGGATGAGATTGAAGTGGTGCTGGCTGATGGCAGCGAGCACGCCGCCACTGTACTTGATAGCGAGCCCAATATTGATATTGCGGTGTTGAAGATTGAGGCGGATGGGTTGCAGCCATTGCCGTTTGGTGACTCTGATCAGGTACGGGTCGGGCAGATGGTCTTTGCGGTGGGCAATCCGTTTGGCTTTGAAGAAAGTGTGACCCAGGGGATCATCAGTGCAATCGGACGACGTACCATGATGGATGCAGCTACCGAATTTTTTCAAAGTACCGCGGCCTTGAATCCGGGTAATTCAGGCGGTCCGTTGATTAACCTGCAAGGGGAAATTGTTGGTATCAATAACCAGATTTTTTCACGTTCCGGTGGCTGGCAGGGGATCGGGTTGGCGATTCCTTCGAATGCGGCGCAGCGGGCATTGGAGTCGGTGGCGCGCTACGGGCGGATTACCAGCGGTTATTTCGGAGTAAGGATTCAGCCATTGAACGAGCAGTTGGCGAGGCAATTCAATCTGCCGGATGAGGATGGTGCTTTAGTGAGAGAGGTGGTGGCTGATTCACCTGCGGCCAAAGCAGGGATCAGGCATGGGGATGTGATTCGCAAATTCGACGGCAAGCCGGTCACTGATTATTTCTCGTTGCGCAACCGGGTCGTCGAGACTGGCATCGGTGAGCAGGTGGATGTGGAAATCTGGCGAGATGGAAATTCGGAAATTCTGGCAGCAGTGGTTGAAGAAGCGCCAGCGGCTGCACGCATGGCAAGCGCAGTGCCAGGCAACCGTCAGCAACAGCCACAGTCTCCGCAATTTAATCGTCAGGATGGGCCACTGCGTGGCATTGATGTGCGCGAGCTTGACCAACGGCTGCGAACTCAGTTGCAACTACCGGGGCAGATTAATGGCGTGGTGGTAGAGAGAGTTGCGCCAGGTTCACCGGCGGCGCAAATTCTACAACCTGGCGATGTCATCGAAGAAATCAACCGCCGGCCGGTCGATTCTTCTGATGATTTCGAGCAGATTGCCCGATCGGTTGATCCCGATAACCGGGTCATGTTATTTATTTGCCGTGACCGGACGCGTTCCTTTGCAGTAATTAACCCAACTTAATCGATAAGCCTGGCGACTTATGAGCGATCAACCACAACCAACCAAGTGGCCGGAGCCGGTCAAACCAGCCTGTCCTGTATTGAAGCTGCTGCAGGGGCAGGTCGCAATTGTCACTGGCGGATCTTCAGGGATCGGTAAAGCAATCGCGATTGCACTCGGGCATGCCGGAGCCAACGTCGTGGTCAACTATATCGGACGGCGTGAGAAGGCGGAGGAAGTAGTCGAGGAGGTCCAACGCTGTGGTGCGCAATCGATTGCGGTACGTGCTGATGTATCCAATGAGGCTGACGTGATTGGCATGTTCCGGCATACAATTGATGAATTCGGAGCGCTGGATATTCTCGTCAACAATGCGGGTATTCAAATCGATGCACCATTTGATGAGTTGACTCTCGAGCAATGGCAAAAAGTGCTGGATGTGAATCTGACTGGCCAGTTTCTCTGCTCCCAGCAGGCAGTACGCCTGTTCAAGCAACAAGGTGTGCGCCAGGATATCTCCTGCGCGGCGGGTAAAATTCTCTGTATCAGTTCAGTCCACGAGATCATTCCATGGGCGGGCCATGTCAATTATGCGGCATCGAAAGGTGGGGTGATGCTGATGATGAAGAGTCTGGCCCAGGAGGTCGCACCCTTTCGGATTCGAGTGAATAGTATCGCGCCGGGGGCGATCCGTACGCCGATCAACCATGATGCCTGGTCGACCCAGGCAGCCTACGATGATTTGCTCAAGCTCATCCCTTACAAGCGTATCGGTGAGCCTGACGAAATAGGTCGTGCTGCGGTCTGGTTGGCTTCCGATGATTCTGATTACGTCCACGGGATCACGTTGTTTGTGGACGGTGGAATGACGCTTTATCCGGGTTTTGAAACCGGCGGCTAGCCCGGATCAATCCAGGCTAAGCTTTATGGTGCGCTGGAAGTCGCGAATGGTTCTTTTATTGATTGGTGCTGCCCTGTGTGGGGGATGTGCGTCGGTGACTGTGACCGACGAAGCCAGTTTTGCCGGCGACGTGCCGACCCATTTGCCCAAGCGTTTTTTTGTCAGGGATTTTGATCTGGCCGGAGCTGAGATTCGACAGGCAGAAGACTATTTGTCGGCGATCACAGAACCTGAAGACACTGGACGTTCTTTGAGTTATCAACTGGTGGGCACCTTGCGGGAGCACCTCGGGCCGGCCTGGCGATTGCCGGAACAGGTACTGCCACAAGAACAGGGATGGATCATTGATGGTGAATTGATCCGGGTAGCACCGGGTAGTGCGCCGATGCGGATCTTCGTCGGATTTGGCGCCGGTGGCAGCAAATACGAGACATTGGTACGGCTGAGGCACTGGGATGGACGACGCCTCAGTCCACCGCACAAACAGTTTTTGACGACTGGTGGTAGCGGGGCTTCACCAGGGCTGGTTGCCGCAGCAGTCGATAATCCGGTGACAATTGCACTCATATCGACCGGACCATTAGCCACTCCCTTCCTGGTCTATTCGGTGTCCAGCAAGGCTGTCACCGAGACTACCGCCAGAGGCGTTTCCGACGATAGCGAACGCACGGCTAGGATGATCGTGGCGGCCATCGCCGACTATCTCGCCCAACAGGGAATGCTTGATCAACCGCCAGACCTCAGAGTTAAACGCGACTGGACCGATATCCAGCATGTGCCCGGCGATGTGGCTGACTGGTTGCAGGAGAATTTGCCGGAATCAAAGGCCGGGCCACGGCAGCATCCGGCTCGCTGATGTCAATCTATAGGCTCGCTAGCATGCGGCTGGGTCTATTTTTTAGAAAATAGCAGAAGTATTTCGCCGTTCCTGCACTTGACAGAAAAAGCGACCGGCAAGTATGTTTGTCGATGTGGCGCGGGTAAATCGACCAGCGGAAACGAGACGTAAAGTATTGCGTGCCGGGTACAAGGAGTTCCGGCGATATGGATTTCAGGGGGCCAGCTTGAACCGGATCGTGGCCACTTGCGGGGTCACCAAGGGGGCAATGTTTCATCATTATGGTTCGAAGGCTGAAATCGGCTATGAGGTTCTCAAGCAACTCGAGCGCGAGCGACTGCGCAAAGACTGGCTCGTCGGCATAGAATTGGGCGGTAAACCGGTTGGCTGGCTACGCGGTTTACTGGATAAGAAGCTGTCAGCATTGGAGAAGCGCCGCGGTGACTTGGTTTACGGCTCGTTGGTTTGGAATCTGGCCACCGAAATGGGAGCGTTGGACGAGGGGTTTCGGGAACTGACGACCGGTTTGTACCAGGAATGGATCGACTGTTGGGCCGGTAACCTGCAACGGGCCCAGTCAGCAGGCCAACTCTCGGACAGCCTGGATTGCGTGTCGTACGCGCGTTTTCTGGTCAATGCCGTTGAGGGGCTGATTGCAGCGGCTCGAATTGATGGCGATTTGGAACATATGCGCTACGGCTTTGATCAGTTGGTCAACTGCCTTGCAGGGATGACGAGTGACGGGAACAGGATGCTGACGAATGCTTCAGATCCGGCTGTGGTAGGGTCTAACGATCTTAATGGTGTCCGTGAAACCGCCGGTAGTTACGATAAGTTGTTGGAGGAACCAACAGTACCTGAACAAGAACAGACTGACTCTCTTGCGACGCTGGATCAGGGGCCGGTAATCGACAAAGAACAATTGGATTTATTTTGAAGCGACGGCCAGGCTGATCGCGTCATCCAACTGCTGAGCAGTAAATGGCTTGGGCAATGCGGCCTTACAACCGAGTTTGACAGCCATATTCAGATAATTGTCGGCGCCAATTTTGCCACCGCCTGAAATTGCGACAACAGGTAGCGTTGGAAATTTTTGCTGAATTTCGATGATCAGTTCAAGCCCCTCTTTGTCGGGCATCAGGATATCTGTAATCACCAGATCAAAACTGGACTTATTCAGTAATTCTATCGCCTGCAGGCCATTATAGGCCAGCTTTGTAGCGTATCCAAAGGTATCGAGTAATTCCCCACAAGACTCTGCCAGCGCCTGATCATCATCGACAAACAGAATCTGTAATTGTTTAGTCGGGCTCGGTGCGTCCATTACGATACTTATAATATATTATACTGTGTGGTAGCCTAGTTACAAGTAATTTACGTGCAGCACGATAAATCCGGAGGCAGTAGAAATCGCTACCTGAAAAACTACCGCCGGCGGGACTCGAACCCGCACACCTGCAATAGATAACGGATTTTAAGTCCGTTGCGTCTACCAATTCCGCCACGGCGGCGTGACCAGGAAAGTCAGCTAGTTTGCCTGTTAATGAGGCATAACGCAATGCTCAATAATGAGAAACTAGCAAAAGGTAAGAACCAGTGACTCCGCCATTTGACAATTCTATCCAGCAGCTAGACTTTTTAAATGAAATCGATGGGTATATTTGAAGCTAAGAACAGATTTTCGGAAGTCTGCGAGCAGGTGCAGCAGACCTCTGAGCCATTGGTTGTGACGCGTCATGGCAAGCCTGTCGTGAGGATTGTGCCTTTAGATCATGGGGGTGGTAGTCGGTCGAGCGTCTGGGACATTGCAGAAGGGCTAGCCCGGATAAATCACAAGCCATCTATCGTAGTGAGGCGCAGACCC
>CAZHRP010000083.1:1550-9548 GCA_964535055.1 uncultured Chthoniobacteraceae bacterium | reverse complement strand
TCAGTTGGTAGAGCAGAGGACTGAAAATCCTCGTGTCGGCGGTTCGATCCCGTCCCGAGCCATGGGATTCTCAAAAAGATCCGGCTTATCAGGCTGCAACACTAGGGTAGGCCTACAACTTTTTCACATCGGCCTTGCTGCAGCGCGGGCAGATGCCAAAGATTTCCAGGGCATGAGAGACCTTGGAAAAGCCTGCTTCGCGCGCAGCCTGCTCAAGTGGTTCTACCAGGCATTCTGCCTCCACTACCTGGACACTGTGACAGCGTCGGCAGATGATGTGATGGTGATGGTTGCCGCCAATTTCAAAGCGCTGGGCGCCATCACCAAAATCGCAACGCCTCACAATCCCCAGCTCTTCGAGTGCCGCCAGCGAGCGGTACAAAGTTACCAGGTCACAGGTGCCAACAGCCAACTTTGCATGAATCTCTTCGATGGTAAATGGTCCATGCTCGCGCGCCAGCACCTCGAGCATCGCACGCCGGGGTCCAGTGATCCGCAAAGTTGATTGTGCCAGTAACTCGAGTGCATGTGCAAGTAACTCAGCACTCTTGTCCTCACTGTGGCATTCACAATCGGTGATATGATTCGATCGCTCCGGCATATAATTCACCAATTTATAGCACAAAAGAAAAACCGGCTGGAGCAGATTCTTGCTGCCAGCCGGTAGATCCTGAGTATCGGCAATCTTTAGAAGGCAAACTGCCAGCCTGCAATCAACATCCACTCCCGCTCGAGTTGCAGGCCGTTCACATCCTGATAAATCGGAAATAATGCCTCTACCGCCAACCGGTTGCCGGCCAGAAAGCCATCGGCAAGCAAGAAATTTACCCCGATTCCTGCTTCTACAAATGTTCCTCCTGAGTTCGCAGCATCCATCGGCGGTGCCATAATGCGCATGATTCGCCGGTCAACCCCATCGATTTCCGCAAGATATTCAGCCGAGAAACGTCCCGCCAGGCTTACCCAATCGGCAAGCTTGAAAGCCAACCATGTGGTCCCCCGTACACGATCCCCATAGGCATAGCCAAAGTCATTCTCCCCAAGATGAATCCGCCCCGAAACCTGGACACCACCCGATAATTGATCGCCTTGCCATAACCAGGTGGCACTCGGCAGCAAATCCCAGGTACCGGATGAAAATTGCATCGGGTAGGCCAGCTCGTTCTCTTCTCCAACTGG
Organism: uncultured Chthoniobacteraceae bacterium; assembly: GCA_964535055.1. Taxonomy (GTDB): domain Bacteria; phylum Verrucomicrobiota; class Verrucomicrobiia; order Chthoniobacterales; family CAKUMP01; genus CAYUDZ01. Next base: position 8,369 of record CAZHRP010000083.1, on the reverse strand, counting down.
TATACTCAGTCCCATACCCAGGTGAATCCGCTGCCTGTTGTCATCATAGACTTTGAATAATCCGGAAATCGAAACATCGCCCCAACCATCCACCCGATTGGTGAATGTTCGCCCGCGCAGCGCTCTGGCCATGCTGTCAGCTGCTGTCACATGGTCCATTGCTTTTTCAGCGTAACTGCCCATCGCCATCAGCGTTAACCAGTCAGTAGGCGCATACATTGCCCCCAACATATGCATGTGGGTCTGCATGCTGGTCGGCGCTACCGCAAAGCCCCGTGCAAAAACTTCCTGCGAATTGATCCTGTTTGTCCCGGCACGTTGACCATCCATGCTCATGAACATATAGCGATAGGATAGCATGAATTCTCCTGCGCCATGAGTATGATCGGCCAGCACTCCGATCGGCGCATGCGAATCCGGTCGCCCCGGATCCCAATAATCTGAGGAATAAACCTGCTTCCCGGCTGAATGATCAATGGCTACCGCGCCCCCAATAAGCAAATCGGTGGCGCCCCATAAAATGATTAGCTGAACAATTAAATAAAATGATTTTTTCATAATTTGGCTGCTGTTTGTAATCAGGCACAGCAAGGGCCTGGATAAAAAAAGTAATGCATCTACCGGCTGACCACCGGTGATGTTTAGATAAATTAGCGAACTGAAAAGTTCGGCCTAAGCAAGCTGCACCGTTCGCGGTGGCGGTGTCAGCGGCGGTACTCGCAAATCGAAAGTTAAGGTGCAGGCAATCGGTATGACCCCGAGCAATTTCCGGTTGGGTTTCATCCAGTGCTTATAACTTGCAATCCCGAGCATCGGCTTGCGTTCCTCGACCTGCGGAAGTTGTCCTGAATCCTGGTGTTCATCACCCAATTCACGCTGCGCGGCCTGGCAACGAGCACAAGGTTGTTTGCCGCTGAATGTCTGCTCCACGGCCACCAGCAACGGGCTGTTGCCAATTGCTTCACCCAGCATCACCGTCCACCCCACCACTTGCAGGACTGGACTAACTGCTCCAGATACCTGAAATGCCACCACTAACACAACAATCCGCAATAGCAGCGGAAAACCAGTGTTACTATTCAATCGCAAATGGAACAAACTGCGCACAACTGATAGAATGACTTCAAAGTATTTTTGTCAAGAATTCCCATCACTGCGCCGACTGCAATGCCCGCTGCGCTGATGCTCGCTACAGCGTGCCTCAACCCGCAACAATAATGCTTCCGGGGTGAATCCCAAGTCACCTGCTACGGCTCGCTCCCGTAAGTCCACACAAGGATCAGCAAATTCTACCAGCTCTCCGCAATCCATACAGCGAATTTGACGCAACGATTGAGCCTGCTCAGGCTCTATATCATACTCCGTACTGCCACAGCCAGTATCCAAGGCCGCCAAAAAACCACCCTCAACCAACTGCCGCAGTAGCCGGTAAATTGTCATCACCGAAATTTTACTGCCATCCGTTGCCAGCTTGCGATGCAACTCCTCCGCCGTAAAACGACTGCTGGTATTATAAATAGCAGCTATGATTTCCTGTCGCTTGCGCGTGATCTTGAACCCCCGCTCGCGCAAGGAATTTCTAACCGCTTCCTGCTTTAAGGCCCGATTGCTCGATGGATCCTTATCCGGTCCCGCCTTCATCGATAACAAAAGCGTAGCTTCAGCAAATCCTCGGCATAATTACGGTCCATCCAAAATACTCCAATCACACGCTGGCAGTAGTCCTCCAATTCTTTCTCACCGCCAGGCTCAAAATCCAGCCGCTCCAAAATCTGACCGTCCGAACCAGTCGCTTCCACCGCCAGCCGCTGACTCAACCGCTTGCCAATCTCATCCACCTCCACCGGCAATCGCTCACCAGCCGCCGCTACCAACTTGAAAAAAGCCCGCGCACAATGACCCGGTGCACACTGCCCATGCCAGCCACGCTGCAAATCAATCGCATCGTCAACCGCATGCGGACAATGCTCACACACCCGTACCAACTGCTCTTCAATCCCACTCACATTCTCCAACGACATAATCATGCTAGAATTATAGCGAATGAGACTCGGTCGCAAGTAATAATTGCGGCAATTTTTAACAATCTTATGACTTGCCCTCAACCCACCGCCTCGATCTCGTTGCAAGAGGCATAAAAAAACAGCGGAACCGGATCACCGGTTCCGCTGTTTGCTGGAATTAGACCAAGCTAACTGTTATTTGGCCTGGAACTCACCGCACCAGTCAGAGGCACTGGTGGTCGGAAAACGTGATTCAATTTTGGTGTCATTATCGACTTCAAAAACGATCAATTGTGGGGAACGCGCACGGCATTCGCCTTGACCATTGCCAGATTCTTTCCAGCTCTTGCAAGCTGCACATGTATCAGTTGTAGTTGTTGTATCCATAATTTCTTTCTTTAGTTGTTGATAATCTGTTAACTCATTTAAATTACGCTGCGTCCTGACTTAGCGACAGTACGAAAGCAAAGATTCGCATCAAGTTGTTGCTGAGAAACATTCTCAGATAAACTTGCCTGTGCATCAGTCGAGCTAGCAGGCTACTGGAAACTTAAGTTTTCGACACCTGCCTCGCCGCACGCGGCCATGACTTCAATAATTCTGGAATGTCGGGTCCGCGAATCCGGGCTGAGGATGACGACTGGCGGGGGTTGAGTAGCCGCCAGCTTTTGCTGCAACCAATTACTGAGTAACTGCTGGCGGGGACGCTCGGCGAGAAACAATTTCTCATCACCGACAGCCAAACTACCGTCCTCGCCAATTTGGATGATCACCGGGTCACTGGCAGCTGCTGACTGCTGCCCGTTACTGGCATGCGGCAAGCTGGTTCCGGTTTGTCGCTCAATCATTTGCAATCCGACATTAGCCATGAAGAACAGCAGCAGCACGAAGATTACATCGACCATCGGTGCCACCTGGAAGCCGAGATCTCCATCATCTGTACTTAATTGTCCCGCCATTGTAAAACTTAGTTGCCAGTTGGGGCAGCAGCAGGTTGTTGGTCGATCACTGAAAAAGTCACATTGGTAACACCTGCCCGACCCAGCGCCTCCATGAGTTCTTTCAAATAAGCGTAGCGGGTGTTGCGGTGGGCTCGCACGACCACCCGCATTGATGAATTTTGCAGCAGCAATCGTTGAATTGCCGGCATCAACTCTTCGGGCCGCTGATAGAGTTCGTTATTCATCATTAAGGAACCAATCTCAGTAACCGGCTCCCAATTAATATTGATGATGGTTTGGGTATTGCTGCCGACAACGCTGTCCACGTTCCGCACCTCTGGCAGCTGAATACTATAATCAGCCTGCATCATTTCGGTGGCACTAATTGAGAGAAAGAAGACCAGCAAGACCAGTAGAATATCAATCATCGGTGCCACCTGAAACTCAGGGGCTTCTTCTGCCGTCCGATGTTTGTCCAGTCTTGCCTGTTGTACTCGATTGAATTTTGGCATCGCAGCTGCTTAATGCTGAAAAGTCTGACTGTCGGCTAATACGTTCATTCTTTCCAGGTCAGATTGGCCCCGCAGTGAGGGCAAGGTGTTGTGCCGGGTTCCAACTCCCCACTGCAAACCGGGCAATTGGTAGTCATGGCAAGCGATACACTGCGAGCCAACTCATTGCTGGTCGAAATACCTCGGTCAGCAACACTGAACTGCTCACCGATACGCACACCTTCCAATTCTTCATAAGGCAGGTCGACCAGCAAAGCATTGATCTTGTCATCGGCAAAAACAATCGCAGTCTGTGCCCAGTTTCTGAAGACGTAATAAAATATGAATGCCGGTATCGCAATGAACAACCCGCCCGCCGTAGCAAAAAGAACTTCTGCGATCGCAGTGGATAATGCCCGCGGATCAGAGATCCCGAAATTGCCGAGCGTCGAGAAAGCTCCGATCATACCGATGACCGTACCTAACAACCCGAGCATCGGTGATACCACACCAATCACCGAGAGATAACTGGTGCGGGTGCGAATGAGTTGCGCTTCACGCAATCCATGGTCGACCACCGCGTCATAAGTAGCATCTTTGCCGCGGCCGATACGCTCGAGTGCCGCTCCCATTACATTGGCCAGATAATTGTTGTTGCTCTGACAGATTTGCCAGGCTTCCTGGTAGTTGCCGCTGGTAATTGCTTCGCGCAAATTAAAGATGAGCGGTGGCGGTACCATCTTCTCCTGACGCAACGTTAGTAAATTTTGCAGAACCAGAGCAACCAGCGCAATCGAAGCTGCCAGAATGGCCAGCCAGATCAGGATCAGCAACGGCCCACCACCAAGAATCACCTCCATGACAGTCTGCCCGCCTTCCTCATCAGACGCATGGACGTTGGCGAGTGTCAGCAACCACGTCAGCACTGCCAGCTGCAGGGCACGCCAGCAACCATTATTCTTCAGCGCCAGCCGTACACCTGAATACTTGTGTGATCGTTCGATTATGCTGTGATTAGCGGCGGCCTTGTGAGTTCGTAAAGGGTTCATATGATAGTTTCTACAGCAGCACTGATGCCAGCAGGCTGGCCCAGCTAAGAATTTCAGATGATTACTGGGTTGCCAAGACACAAAACTCACAATTTGTAGAGTTCCATACGCTGGTTTTGATCAGGTCGACACCAATTTCGCTTGCCCCGCAAGAAATATGTCTCAGGATACAACATTAAGCCTTGGGCTCCCGAAGTTGAATTTTTCGTTGCACTTAACAGATTCCTCGACCATATACACAGCCTTCCCGGAACCTAAATTTTAACCAGCCCAGTTTGCATGATTACGTTAATAAGAAAAAACCAGAAGACCCTGCTGATAATTATCACGGTGCTGGTAATCGTCGCATTTGCATTTCTATATAATAGCACCGACATGGATAAACTCGGAGCCAACAATATTGGCTCCATTTACGGACAAACCTTGTCCCAGACTGATATTGATCGCCGGGGCAGGCTATTCAACCTGGCTTCGGCTTTAGGCTTTCGCGAAATGCTTGGCACCATGGCCGGGCAAGCCCGCAGCCGCGACGAAGCGGTCATGTCGTTTATCTTTAATAGTTTTGTACTCGAGCACGAATCAGAACGTTTGCAATTGCGTCCGACAGAAACTGAAATAGCCGCAGTTATCCGTGAGCGACCAGTCTTTCAGACCAATGGCGTCTTTGACTTGCAACGCTACAACCAATTCCTCGAACGGACGCTCAGCCCCAACGGGCTTACCGAAACTCAACTCGAAGAGGTTATCAGAGCCAAGCTGCAACTCGATAGACTGCAAACGCTACTCGGAACCTCAGCAGTTGCCAACCCACAGGAGATTCGTAACGAATGGGAACGCTTTAACACGCTCTACGATTGTTCGATCCTGCGCTTCGATCTCGCCTCGTTTACACAGGGAATAACCATCGGAGACCAGGAGATTGCCGATTACTTCGAAGCCAATAAAGCCAGCCTGATGACCGATGAGCAGAGAACTGTCAAAGTGGTAAGCTACCTGTTGACCGCGGAGCAGCAGGAACTGACCGGGCCTGAGCGGATCCAAGCCATGCAGCAACTGGCCGACCAGGCAGGCGAGTTTGCAGTCGCGGTGCTCGATGCAGATTTCGACGAGGTAGTTGCCGCCAAGCAACTGGAAACACAACAATATGGACCATTTTCCAGAGTCGACACTCCTGAGGAATTTGCCGCGATCCCCCAATTCGGCAGCACCGCATTTGCTATTACGGAAACTGCTCCCAACAGCGACCCGCTCCAATCGCCGGATGGCTTTATCCTGCTGCATCTAACCGACATCATACCCAGCCGCGAAAAAACACTGGCAGAGGCACGTGAGGAAATTATCGAGACTATTACGGCGCAACAGGCAAGGGAACAGATGGCCGAGGCTGCTTCCGAAACACTCACAAATGTTCGGGCGGCAATGGCCGATGGTTCCAGCTTTCAGGAAGCCGCCGCCACAGCTGGATTCGAAACCGAACAGTTGCCACAATTTTCTCTCAGTAACCCGCAACTGGAAGTCGAAGAGGCACGCCTCATCTTTCAACTTATCAGCGGCCTGCAAGCTGGTGAAACCAGTGACTTTACAGCTTTTGGAGATGGCGGATTCCTGCTCCATATCGACGCAACAACCTTGCCCGAAGATGGCTCCTTCGAAGAGGAAAAAGCCCGGATCGCTGAATCACTGGTAGCCCAGAAACAACAAATTACGTTGATTCAATGGTTCAATAGCCGCCTCGAAGCCGCCAACCTCGAAGGTAGCTAAACCCTGCCTGCCCCTGCCTGTGACCGACACTGATATCGATGAACTTTTCGATGACGCCAATGGCGATCTGGCGCTCGGAGAACTTGCCGCTGCCATCGGCAAATATCAACGCTGCGTCGAGTTACAACCGGATTTTTTCGACGGCTGGCATGCCCTCGCCATGGCACGGATGAAAAACGACGACATTGCCGGTGCCATCATTGCCGGCAAACAGGCAGTAAAACTACAACCCAATGACCAGTTGGCCTGGTCGAGCCTGTCATTATTCTTTGTCCGCAACCATCAGATCAAAGAAGCTGAAGCGGCAGGTGCCAAAGCTAAGGTGCTGTCATGGGGCGGTAAGCTTGATGCAGATGCAGTCGTAGCCGAAATGGAGGCCTGGTCAACCACCCCGGGCGAACCGCCAGCAGCAAGTGACAAACAGGCACAATAATGAATTCCGCGCAGCCATACTTCATAACAACAGCTATTGATTACACCAATGCGCCACCGCATATCGGACACGCTTACGAGAAGGTGCTGGCCGATACACTGGCTCGCTACAGCAGGCTGCGGGGGCGCCCGACATTCTTCC
>CAZHRP010000083.1:0-1540 GCA_964535055.1 uncultured Chthoniobacteraceae bacterium | reverse complement strand
AGAAAGTTCAGCAAAGTGCCGCCCGTGAGGGTATCAGCCCTCAGGAATTCGCCCATTCCGTAACTGCTAAGTTCCGTAACTTATGGAGCAAGCTTGATGTAACATTTGATGGCTGGGCCGAGACCAGTGATCCACGCCACCAGCATGCCGTGCAGGGAGTGCTGCAGCGCTTGCACGATGACGGGCAGCTTTACAAAGCGACCCACTCAGGGTTTTACAGCGTCCGCCAGGAACAATTCCTCACTGACAAAGAACGCAATGAGCACGGCGAATTCGGGCCCGAATGGGGTGAGGTCGTCGAACTGGCAGAGGAAAACTGGTACTTTAAACTCAGCACCCATAAACAATGGCTGGTCGAGTTTCTGGCTGCCACACCAGACTTTGTCACTCCGTCATTTCGCCAGTCCGAGTTGGTCAATGCTGTCGAGCGCCTCGACGGAGATCTCTGCATCTCGCGTCCAAAATCACGCCTCGACTGGGGTATTGAACTACCATTTGATACAGAATTTGTGACCTACGTCTGGTTCGACGCCCTGCTCAATTATGTCAGCTTCATCGGATATGGGAAAGCGGACGACGATGACTCATTACCCGATTTTGCAGACTGGTGGCCATGCAATGCACATGTCATCGGCAAGGATATCTTAGTGCCTGCACATGGTGTCTACTGGCCGATCATGCTCCACGCCATGGGGATCCCTGATGCACAGATGCCGCGCCTGCTGGTCCATGGCTGGTGGAATATTGCGGGTGCCAAAATGTCAAAAAGTGAAGGCAATATTGTCGATCCAAACATACTGGCCGAAAAATACGGCACGGACCCCGTGCGCTACTATCTAATGCACGATATCGCTACTGGTCGCGACGCAGACTTTTCCGAAGAGCGCTTACGCCAACGCTATAATGCCAATCTGGCTAACGATCTGGGAAACCTGCTGAACCGTAGCCTGAGCATGGCCGGACGCTACCGCGATGGGCAGCTTGCAGCCGCAGAGCCAACCGATCAACGCAGCAAAGACCTGCTGGCACTGGCCGGTCAATGTGCTTGTGATTACTGCGGCCATATGGATCAGGCGATGGTCAACACGGCACTCGAATCTGTCACTTCACTGATTTCAGAATGCAACAGCTTTGTCGACGCTATGGCACCCTGGAAGCTGGCCAAGGATGAATCTGCCAGGGCGTTGCTCGATGAAACGCTCTATGTGCTGGCGGAATCGTTGCGCATCTGCGCGCTCTTACTATCACCTGTCATGCCCGCCGCCAGCCACAAAATCTTCGAGCAACTCAACTGGCAACCCGCAGCAGATCTGCCGCTGGAACAATTACTGGAAAGCCGACTGTCCGACGGCCATCAGTTGGGCGCACCTACCCCGCTATTCCCACGCCTCGAAGCATCACCTGCTGAATAATCCCGGCAAATTCAAAAGCTCAATACCCGCAGGGTAACAGCAAACGATTGCTGCGCACTCCGATCAGTACTATCCCGGATCAATCACAAGCCATCTATCGTAGTGAGGCGCAGACCCCGATGTAGTCG
>CAZHRP010000082.1:0-9759 GCA_964535055.1 uncultured Chthoniobacteraceae bacterium | reverse complement strand
ACTGGAATGGGACACCGGCAGCAAATGAGCCCGGGAACATCCCGGTGTAAAAACGATTGAGAAAATCGCGATGACCGGCCGGATCAATCCCGATCCGGCTGGCGTCGTCGTTATCGAAGGACCAGCCGATATCATCGTGGCCACGCAGATAGTTGACCCAGGCTGTGCCGGCTGGCAACGAATGCCGGTGGCTCAGCGACTGCTTGAGCAGGCTGGTCTTGCGGGTGGCGATCGACTCCCACAACAATGCCATCAGCGTCGGATTGTAAGACAGCTGGCATTCGTCGCGACGGATATAGCGGACGACCTCATCCGGGTGAACGATGGCCTCCGATTTGAAGACCAGCCCGGGTGCAGCAATCCGGCAAACCGCGTTGAATGCCTGGATTAACAGGTGCGCTTCCGGCAAATTTTCACAGTTGGTGCCGAGCTTTTTCCAGATGAATGCAACGGCATCGAGGCGCAGGATTTCCACCCCGGTATTGGCCAGGTAGAGCATCTCAGCAGCCATCGCACGGAAAACCTCCGGGTTGGAATATTTGAGATCCCATTGAAAGCTGTTGAAGGTGGTCCAGACCCAGCGCTGCATGCCCTCGTGCCAGGTAAAATTTCCGCGCCGGATCGTCGGGAAAATCTCGCGCAAGTTCAGCTCGTATTGGTTGGGGACGCTGCGATCCGGATAGATATGATAGTAATTCTCGTATTCGCGTTCTCCTTCGCGGGCGTGGATCGCCCATTGGTGGTCATCCGAGGTATGGTTAAACACAAAATCGAGCACCAGTGAAATGTTGGCGCGCCGGAGGTCGGCTGCCAGGTCACGCAACTCGTCGACGGTGCCCAGGTCCGGGTCAACAGACCGGTAGTCACTGATGGCATAGCCGCCGTCGCTGTTTCCCTCACGTGCCGAAAAGAGCGGCATCAGGTGCAGATATCCCAGCCCGAGGTCTTGCAGGTACGGGATTTTGTCGCGCAACTGGGTCAAGTCGCCACTGAACAAATCAACGTAAAGCGAACCGCCAACCAGACGTTCGGAGAGGTACCAGCCGGGGTCGTTCTCGCGGCGCAAATCCAGCTGATAAAGATCGTCCGGACGGTTCAGCCAACAATCGACTGCTGTGAGCAGGATACTTTCGAGATAGTAAAAAAAGTCGTAATGCCCGCCATAGAGCCTCATCAGCAGAGCGAACAGGCGCGGCCAGTGTTCCTCAAGTCGCGCATCGAGCAGTTCGATATGCTCCTGGTCGCTGATCCGCGAACCGGTAGAAGCGGCGATCTTTTCGAGGATCTTCGGGCGGATGCGCTTAAGGGTTCGCTGGGCTTCGTACTCGACGTCCAGCTCAGCCATCAGCAGCCTCAGGTTTATCGTTGGGAATGGTGATCGTATCGAGGAAATTATAGTACTCAATACCCTCGATGATACCTGCCGCATGCGAGGCCTCGGCAAAATAGACACGCGGGTATTTACGGAGTTTTTCCAGCTCTTTACTGTAGTTTCCTACGACTACTCCTAAAGTATTGCCAGAGAGCATCTCTTCATCGTTGCCAGAATCTCCGGCGATCAGGATATGCTCGAGCGGAAAGCCCCATTTGTAAGCCATATGGCGGATACTCAAGCCAGAACCGGCGCGCGACGGGATAATATCGAGGAACATGCCGAGCGAGACGATGGCTTTGGCGCGAATTCCATTCTGGCGCATCATGCGTTTGATGACTGCCAGCTTGGGTGCAATGCTGAAGTCGACCTGGTAACTGATTTTGAATTCCGACAGCTCATCGGCTTCCTGCAGGGTAAAGCCTTCAGCCCCGGAGAACAGGTCATGAATTTTCTGTGGTTCCCAGCGGAAGTCGATATGTTTGCGCCAGCTGCGGTCGAGGGTATAATTTTTGCCGTAGTAAATTTCTGTGCCGACCGAAGTGATCAGGACTTCGGGGTTGGGCATGCCATAGTCCTCCATTAAAGCACGCACATCTTTGTACTGGCGTCCGGTAGCGATGCCGAAGCCGACATTATCTTCAGCCTCAGCGATCACCCGGAAGAATTCATGCATCGCCTCGTCGTTCCCGGTCAGGGTATTATCGATATCTGCGATGATCAAGCGGTCGAGTTGCGGCAGGCGTCGGGTTTTGCGGCCGGCAGCAATTGGTTGGGCGGTATCGAATTCCTCGAAAATCTCGCGGATATTACGCAGGTAGCGGTCGCAATGGCGTTGCCAGGAATAATGCTTATGAACGTTGGCCAAGCCATTCGCCGACCATTCGTCCCACTGGTTTGGCTCGAGTAACGGGTGCAGCAAGGCTTTTTCGATGGCCTTGGGGTCAAAGGGATCAACCAGCAGGCCGTTCTGGCAATTGGCGATAATGTCGCTGGGCCCGCCGTCGTTGGTGGCAACGATTGGTGATCCGCTGGCGGCCGCCTCGAGCAGCGTGAGGCCGAACGGTTCAGTCATTGCGGCATTCACGAAGACGCCACGGGTGCGGGTGACCTCACGATACAGCGTCGGAACATCATCGGGTTGGTGGCATTTCGGGTAAGCTACCTTACCGTACAGATCATAGACGTCGATCAGGGTGAGCACATTGGTCAGCACGCTGCGCTGGCCGGGCGGCATCTCGCGGATATCGTCGCGTGAACCCATGATCAGAGCGAGATTTGCCTGGCGTTGAAGTTGCGGTGATTCGCCGTAGACACGCACCAGCATTTCGAGATTCTTACGTTCATCCGGGCGCGCCATAGCAGCAATCAGCGGTTTGTCGGGCTCGTGAAGAAACTTATGGAGTTCCGCGATCAGCTCACTTTGCGGGTCGTCGGCATTTGGTGGTCGGAACGAATCCAGATTGACGCCCGGCGGGATGACTTCCATTCGTTCGGGGACGTAATGCTCGTAACATTCGTACTGTTCTTTCACCTCCTGGTGGGTGCTGGTAACAATCAGTGAGCAAGTCTCGAGGGCAAATTCTTCAGCTTCGATGCGTGAGGTAATATTGTAGCGGGTTTCGATCTTGGCGGGGCTGACTCCTGAAGCGAGCAGCCGTTCGCGTTTGATCCGGCCCAGCGAATGACCGGTAAATATAAAGGGGACTCCGAGTAGCCGTGCCAGCTGACCACCACCATAGCCGGCATCGGCGTAGTGCCCATGGATGATGTCAGGCACGCTCCGGGTGCGCTGAAAATAGTTCAGGCACTGATCTACGAAGACCTCGATGTACGGCCAGAGTTTGGTCTTGCTCAGGTAACGGCGGGGACCAAAAGGGATGCGGATGATATAAGCGCGCTCGGCGAGTTGCTCTTCCAGTCGGGCATAGTCATCGGACACTTTTTCATCAATGATCTGACGGGTTATCAAGTCGACTCGCCTGATTCCTTCCTGCTGGGCGAGGGTGCGTGCCAGGTCGACGACGTAGCGGGTTTGGCCGCCGGTGTCTTCGTCGCGGCCGAGTTCGAGGTTTTCACCACGGAACAAGCCATGCAGGCTGATCAGTGCGATGTGTAGTCCTTGCTGGTCACTCATTCTGGTATCTCTGCAGTTTGCTCCATAGGCGGCAGCATCACTGATCGTTCCCCGGGTGATTGAAGTGCTGCGAATTTATGGGTTGAGTATGGCACTCTATCGCTCCATATAAAACCGAATTATGAGTGAATTCAACCCGCGAGAGGAAATTCCACCACGCATCCTGGCGAGTGATCTGGATGGCACGCTGATTCCGCTGCCCGGGCAAGCGGACAACCGTGTGGCGCTGGAGCGGCTGCGGCAGGTGCGCGGGGTCGGCGCTATCGGTTTGGTTTTTGCGACCGGTCGGCATTTTGAGTCGGTCCTGGAAGTCATGGCGAGCGAGTCATTGCCCGAGCCGGACTGGATCGTCTGCGATGTTGGCACCAGCATTTATCACCTGGATGGTGCCGGAGAATTTCAGCCATTTCAGCCTTACGCATTGCATTTGCAGGAGCTGATTGGCAACGCCGGGCGCGAGTCGGTTGAAGAACTGTTACGCGGGGTGACCGGGATTACCTTGCAGCCGGCGGCCAACCAGCGCGAGTTCAAGATCAGTTATCTGGCGCAAGGTGATGCGGTCGATGGCCTGGCCGCTGAGATCAATGGTCTGCTAGACCGGCGGCAATTGGCTTACACTTGCATGGCCAGTGTTGATCCGTTTACCGGCAATGGGCTGCTGGATGTGCTGCCGCAAGGAGTCAGCAAGGCATATGCCCTGATCTGGCTGGCAACCCATGCCGATTTTGACCCGAGTGAGGTTATTTATGCCGGCGATTCCGGCAACGATCTGGCAGCGCTAATCTGCGGGTTCCGGGCGATCGTAGTGGCCAATGCCGGTAATGGGCTGGCGGAAAAAGTTCGGCAATCACTGGCCGGCCGGGCACTCCAGCACCGGATATTTACAGCTTCAAGTACAGCCACCAGCGGGGTGCTGGAAGGCTGTCGGTACTTTGGCCTGCCAGGAACCGATGCCTGATCTGGTGACAAATTCAGCCCGGATGAAGCCACCACTGGTCACTGCTGAAGGGACGTTCTTCCGGCTCTGGGCACCTAAAGTGGACGAAGTCACGCTCAAATTGGTCAGCCGCGGTGCAGAGATGACCGTGGAGCAAGTATCGGCCGGGCAGTTCGAGGTATTCGTGCCGGGTGTTGGTCACGGGGATACCTACCAGTATGAAATTGCCGGCAAGTTATTACCAGATCCGACCTCGGCCTATCAGCCGGCAGGTGTGAATGGTCCGTCGATGGTGGTCGACCAGACCAGCTATCGCTGGCAGGACGACGGCTGGCGTGGTGTGGAGTGGCGTGACCTGATCACCTACGAACTGCACCTCGGCTGCTTTACCCGTGCGGGCACCTACCGTGCTGCGATCGACCGGCTCAACGAGGTTGTCGATTTAGGCGCGACAGCCATTGAATTGATGCCGCTGGCCGAGTGCCCCGGGGATTGGAATTGGGGCTATGACGGGGTTTATTTATTTGCGCCTAGTCACAACTACGGGACGCCGGATGAATTGCGCGAGTTGGTCGATGCCTGCCATGCCCGCGGGCTGGCGGTGATTCACGATGTCGTCTATAACCACTTTGGCCCGGAAGGGAACCATCTCGGTGAGCTGGCCCCGTTCTTTCACCGTAAACCGTCTCCTTGGGGTGACAGTCCGGACTTCAGGCGGAGCGAAGTGCGTGAGTTTTACCATGCCAATGCGTTGTACTGGATTGAGGACTTCCACTTCGATGGCTTGCGGCTGGATGCGATCGCTGCGATTCGCGACGACAGTGACTTGCACATCATCAATGAAATCGGCAATGCACTGCGGGCAGCCGGTGAACGCCTGGGCCGAGCGATCCATGCGATCGGTGAAAGCAACCTTTATCAGCCGGAATTTTTGCCGGCAGGTGGTGGCAGTTTGCACGGTCTGTGGTCGGACGATATTGGTCACGCAATCATGAGCACGGTTGAGGGTGAGAAACTTTATGGCGGGCGCGAGTACGCCGGGTTTGATGAGATGCTAAGCGCGTTGCGCCACGGGTACTTGTACCGGCGGCAGGATGGCGGAGCGGTGCGTGCAAGGTCGCAAAGTACCGCAGACTTGGATGCCATCGTCCACCAGATCCAGAACCATGATATTGTTGGCAATCATCCGCACGGCGAGCGTCTGCACCAGCCGCTCTCACCACAAGTCCAACGGGCGCTGGCGCCGCTGTGCCTGCTCTACCCCGGGGTGCCCATGCTGTTCATGGGTGAGGAATTTTGCGCCAACTCACCGTTCCTGTTCTTTGTCGATTTCCAGTGCCCGCAGCTAAGGCGTGCCGTGGAGCGCGGGCGGGCCAATGACTTTGACCATCATGACTGGGATGAGGCAATTGCTCCAACCGACCCGCGAGCCTTCGAGTTCTCGAAGCTGCCATCACTGGACAGTGGTGATACTACCACACTGCAATGGTACCGCGAATTGATCAGATTGCGCCGCGACTGGCTGCAGTCCGGCTTGCTCGCAGCCGCCAATTTTGCAATCGACGGTGACCGGGAAAGCCAGCTGATCCGCATGTCCTACCACCAGGATGAATTGCTCGCCACAGTGGCCGTCACCCTGAACGCACCGCGGCCGGTCGAGTTGGCCGCCGCCGAGCCCGAGTGCACCCTAAGTAGCGGCGAGGTCACCTACGGCCACGAGGCCATTACCCTCGGCAAATTTGCGGCGGCGGTTAGCGTCAGTTGACTCAGTAACGAGTCGAAAGCTGCCTGCTAGCGGCGTGCCCTGCCGCGATTGCCCTGCGGTTTGCCGCGGCGGCGGTTGCCACCTTTGCCATTACTTCTTCCGCGATTGCCGCCGCCACCGTATTTGGGTGCTGCCATCTGTGACTTGCTGGCTTTTTCGCAATGGTAGTCGTGATCGCGGACGACCGGGACGGATTTTTTGAGGTGGCGCTCGACATAGCGGAGCAGTGCCCGCTCTTCGGCCGAGCAGAACGAGATCGCATCGCCATCGGCGCCGGCGCGGGCGGTGCGGCCGATCCGGTGGACATAGGTTTCCGGCTCGACTGGCATGTCATAGTTGACCACATGGGTGACATCATCGACGTCGATTCCGCGGGCTGCCACATCGGTGGCCACCAGCACCTGGAATTTGCCCTGCTTGAAGCTGGTCAATGCGCGGGTACGTGCGGCCTGGCTTTTATTGCCATGGATGGCGGTGGCGCGGATGCCGGCCTGCTCGAGATTTTCGGCTAGTCGATTAGCGGCAAACTTCATCTGGGTAAAGATGATTGCTTTGCCACCACCGGCATTTTTTAAGACATCGCTGAGCAGGTTGGCTTTATTCTTTGACGATACAAAGTAGACCGATTGCCGGATTCGGTCGACGGCCGGCTTTTCGGGTTCGATGGTGATGCGGACCGGATCGTTGACCATGGTATTGGCGATCTCAAGGATTTTGTGCGACAAGGTGGCCGAGAAAAACAACGTCTGGCGCTGAGCTGGAACCGATTGCAGCACTTTCTTGATGTCCGGGGCAAATCCCATATCGAGCATGCGGTCGACTTCATCGAGAATGAAAAATTTGATTTGGCTGAGGTCGATGTGCCCCTGCTCCATCAGGTCGAGTAGGCGGCCAGGGGTGGCCACCAGAATGTCGACTCCGCGGGACAGCGCCCGGACCTGGTGGTACTGGCTGACACCACCGTAAACCACCGTGTGCGAAACCTGCAGAAACTGCGAATAGGATTCGATGCTCTGGTTGATCTGGTCGGCGAGTTCGCGGGTCGGTGCAAGGATCAATGCCTGGATCCCGCTGGCTTTCCGATCCCGTGAAGGATTGGCGGTGCCGGCTTGGGTCAGACGATCCAGCAGCGGTAGCACAAAGGCAGCGGTCTTACCGGTACCGGTTTGCGCGGTGCCCATGACATCGCGGCCGGCCAGGATTTCCGGGATGGCCTGATCCTGGATCGGGGTCGGGTTAACATAGCCCTGCACAGTGATCGCCTGGCGCACCCGTTCACTCAGATCACGAAACGAGCCTTCCGGTTGCGGTGCACTGGCATATTTCTCCGCATCAAAGGTCCGAGCCGGACTGGCAGAATTTGTCCGAGCCGGAGTCCGAGCCGGACTGGCAGATCTTGTCCGAGCCGGAGCGGCAGAATTTGTCCGAGAATCAAAGCCTTGCTCGTTCGATCGGCGTTGCCGGTTGTTACGGTTCGGTCTACGCCGCTTAAAATTTCTGTTGCTGCCATTCCGGTTGGGTCCGTCCTGGCGGTGTTTGTGTTTTGAGTTCTGTGTGGTTTCCATGCGTAGTATAGCGGCCGGGTTGACGGTCGCATTCCTTATTATTCTAATGCCGGCAATTTGCTGGCGGGTCCGGATCTGTTGATAATCAATCTCGGCCCGCCGGACAGCATGGAAAAGACAGTTCTGCTTCAGTGCAGATGTTTGGCTCGCAGGGTATGGTGGCCAGGCAGCAGGAGATAAGTAATCGCTGTTGAGAATTAAGCAATCATTAATTGTAATTATTTTTGAGTGCCGGATTTGTTGTGCCCGCTGCAGTACCGATCTACCGGAGCAGACGTATATGTTGATGTGTTGGACATCGTCTGGTTGAAAAAAGATCTGCGCCTCAGTGATCACCGGGTGCTGACGGAAGCGGCTGCGGCTGCTACGGAGTCCGGCCACCGGCTGCTACTGCTCTATCTTTATGAACCATCGATTCTCGCTGGTGAGGATATCTCGCGGCGGCATTTAGTTTTTCTGCACGATTGCCTGCAAGGGCTGGCGCATGATCTCGAGGGCCGCGGCCAGCGACTGTACTGTGTTGAGGGTGAGGCGGTTGAGGTTTTCGCTGCGTTGCACGGGACGCATGGGATTGCGCGGTTGTGGTCGCATCAGGAGACCGGCAATGGGCTGACCTATGAACGCGATCAGGCGGTTGCCGGTTGGTGTCGCGAGCATGGGGTCAGCTGGCATGAATACCAGCAGCATGGGGTGATCCGGCGGTTGCAGGATCGTGACGGCTGGGCGGCGCGTTGGGCGAAAACCATGAGGAGTCAACCGCTGCCGGTGCCGGAGTTGCCGCAGTCCCCTGAGGTCAACAGCCTGAACCAGATGCAGAGTGGTACCACCGGGATTAATTCGATCCGGATTTACTCACCGACCAAGCAGGTGCTCGACCAGGATCCGCAGGGCACATTCATCAAGCAATGGGTGCCGGAGCTGGCCGACGTACCGGAGAATTTCGTTGCCGAACCATGGACCATGCCCGAACTCGAACAACAGATGTCCGGTTGCGTGATCGGTATGGATTATCCGGCGCCGATTGTCGACCACGCTACCGTCTACACGGAGGCGCAACGCAAGATCCGCTCGGTGCGCAAGACTGATACCAAAGCCCAGCGCCAGAAGATCTTTCAAAAACATGGATCGCGCCGCCGACCGGGGAGCAGAGCAGGACGGACCTAGCCGGGGAATGAATAAAAATCTCACAGAGTCACCGAGGGCACGGAGAACTTCTATGCGCTACCGGAATATCGGGTGGCAGGCGCAATACCAAGAAAGACATTTATCCGGGCTAGGATCGACTCATCGCCTGGTGATCAATTACCATCTGTGAAACCTGCGGTAATTTGATACTCTAGAGCGTACTGTTTATTATGAAATCAACATTGTGCGGATTAATTCTTGGAATTCTGCTTGGGCTGAGCCCACTGGCTGAGCGCGATGTGCTGTCAGCCAAGGCGCTGTGGACGCTGGGGCCGGCACTGGGAGTGACTTACCTGAGCATCGGGTTCCTAGTCGGGTATTTGCCTGGTTTTGGCCTGTTCCGCGTGGCCGACCGCAACCGCTGGGCTGCGATCCTGTACGGCTTTGTGATCGGCGCTGCCTATAGCATTCCGGGTGCGTTTTTCACCATGGCGCCGTACCCGCTGGCAGCCGATGCGGCTGATTACTGGCGCGAATTTTCCGACGGTGGCTTGCGCGCATTTGCGTTGACCCTCGCCTTCGGTGGCCTGATCGGAGCAATCTGTGGAATTTTTCGGAGAGTCAAGAGTTAGGAGTTGGCAGTTGGAAGTTGAAAGTTGTCGGAGTGAAACGGAGACCCCGCCTGTCCTGAGCGAAGTCGATGGGCCGGAGGGTAACGAGCGCAACGAGTCGGGGGAAGTTGGGTCTAGCCCGGATCAATCACAATCCATCTGCTGCGACTGGCGGGAGGCACTTGTCTACATCGTTGGGCTTGGATTTCGCTATTCACAGTATGTACTCATACAGCTCACAGCGAAA
>CAZHRP010000081.1:5620-9765 GCA_964535055.1 uncultured Chthoniobacteraceae bacterium | reverse complement strand
GTGGCCATCCGTTGAGCTGGCGGAAAAGCTGCCGCCCGGCCTGGAATTGGATCTGTATGACGGACAAGCATACCTGGGAGTCGTTCCTTTTCGGATGGAAGGAGTACGTCCGGTTGGATTGCCTGCGGTTCCGGGTATTTCCGATTTTCCAGAATTAAATTTACGGACGTACGTGCGTGATCGGCATGGTCGCCCAGGTGTCTGGTTTTTTTCACTTGATGCGGGGCACTGGCTGGCAGTTGCCATTGCGCGTAAGTTTTTCTATTTACCTTACTATACTGCCAAAATGAGTTGTGTGGAACATGCTAATAACATGCATTATTATTGCCTTAGGCATGGTGCGGTGGAGGCAGACACGATCGAATATCATCCGTTGACAGTACCAGTATTGACTAAAGCTGCTACGCTTGAGGAGTTTTTGATCGAACGCTATCGTTTTTTTTCCTGGGATCCACGTCGCCAGCGTTTGCTCACTGGCCAGGTAGCACATGCTCCTTATCTGGTAGCTGATGCAGCTGTGCCCAGACTGGAGCTTGCAATATGGGCTAATGATGGCTTCGACCACCCGCACAGGATGCCGGAGTTGGCGCACTTTTCTCCAGGAGTAGATGTGCTGGCTGGTGGTATTCGTCCACTCGAATAAAGCAGGCGTATCTTAGTTATGATCTTAGAGATCGATGATATGCCTGCAAATGTTCCTTTTATGCTTATACCGGATGCTGTATTGCTTCCGAACAGCGTATTACCTTTGTATATTTTTGAACAAAAATACAGAGACATGCTGGCCGTATGCCTGGACTCACACCGCATGATCGGAGTCGCGATGGTCAAGCCTGATATCACTGAATTAGTTAGTGAAGATGATGTCCATAACATTGCTGGAGTGGGACTAATTAGAGCATGCGTCGGCAACTCCGACGGCACATCCAGCCTGGTACTTCATGGTTTGGGCCGTTTTGAGGTGACAGAGTGGGATCGTTCGGATGCTTACTGGGTAGGTGCTATCCGGCATTTGGACTCAAACTCTGATGATGAGACTGCCGAGCTGGAAGGTGAGATCCTCGAGCGCTGTAACCAGATCGGGGAGGTTGGTTCTGAAATTCTTCCCCCGCTGAAAGGTTACCAGCCGGGTGAATCAGATCCTGCCTTGTTGGCTGATGTAGTTGGTGCGGCGCTGCTGCAAACTGGCCCTCAACGTCAATCGCTGCTTGAAGAGCTTAGCGTTAAACAGCGCCTAAGAATGTTGCTAGACTTAATGTAATGCTTGCAGCCAGCTCACCTCACTATCGAGTGTGCTGACCACTCACAGATGACCGGGCAAATCAATTCGGAATACCACATCAGGCTCATCAGCATGTCTTGCTCTGCGGGCGCTTAATTTGAGTGATTGATAGGCTTTTTCCAGAGCTTCCGGATCATTTTTCAACTCCGGAAAGAGTTTGGCTAAACGCTTTTTGACATACTCTTTAGATAGCCTTCTTTCGACTGGATGGAGTGGTGGTTCGGAATCAGTGATCCGCTGAAATAGTCTGGTAATCAAATTAGCCATAACGATCAACAGTTAGCGCAAATTTAACCAGCCAGCAACGTGCACTAACAGAAATAAGGCATTCATTAGGACCAATACCATGGTCGGGCGCCAGGGAAATGGTTGTCTGCGGTTGTTATTTCTTACTAGTGCTACCGAAAGCAAAAAGGAAACAGCGAACCAGCTAAGGTAATTTTGCAATGGCGGCCACGCAGGTACTGTAGCTGAGAGCCCTGCTGCCTGATCCGGGTACCAAATCCAATATTCGCGCACTTGCCAGGCAATGAATTCGAGGTTGAGGTCAGTCAGCGTGGCGACGGTAGCAACTATTAGAGCCTGCTGGAAACGATTCCACGCTGGTCGCAGGCTTACAATTGCAGCTTGAGCAGTAGCTACTATGACAAACCAGGCCAGAGGAATCGTAAACGGCAGTACGCCGAAAAGGCGTAACCCCATGTTATCGGTATAATGATAGGGGCCAAACGGCCAACCGGTCATAGCACCAATAGCCTCGATGGCCCCAGAGCCGATCAGTATTACTAGTCCCCAACGCCTGGCTGTGACCAGCCCGTAACTCAAAGCAACATGAAGGTAGACAACGGCAAATGCCAGCACCATCCAGATCGCATCTGCCGGTCTAAGTACCGCGCTGGCCCAGTGAGCCCACAACTCGCTACCAGTAAGCTCGCCAACCCGCTGGCCGTCTATTCCAAATGGCATAACAATCGTTCCGACGGCCGTCCAAATTAAAAACAAATACCAACAATAGTTAGCAAAAGTGCCAGCAATGCCAGATTTGGAAATATCAGAATCCGGAATCATCAGTTGAGGCTTTGCATTACTTTACGAGCGACAATCTTGCCACTCAACAAGACTAAAGGAACACCACCACCAGGATGGGTAGTGCCACCAGTGAAAAAGATCCCGGGCAAATCACGCCGCTTGATTGCAGGACGGGTAAATGAACTGGTCAGGCCATGCGAAGCAAAGCCGTACAGCGTGCCACGCCAGGCATTATCGCGGCGGGCAAAATCTTCGGGCGTAAAAGTGCGCTGACACTCGATAGCCGGACGCGGGTTGATGCCAAAATCGGCCATCCGATCAAGTACCAACTCGGCGTAATCGGATGCACCTTGTTGCCAGTCAAAGCTGCCGGTAGCCGGGGCGTTGACCAGAACAAACCAGCCTTCCTTGCCCTCCGGTGCCATAGCTGGATCGCTGCGCGCACCTATTGATATATAGATGGTTGGTTGGCTGGCCGGGCAGCCATTGGATATTTGCTGGAACTCGAGCGGGTAATCATCTGAAAAAAGAATGTTGTGGTGATCGAGTTCGGGAAACTGTCTGGCCATACCGAGCAACAAAATGAACCCTGACATCGATGGTTCCTGGTGTTGAGATTTTACGGCCTTCCGGGCAATTTTCTTACCAAAAAGTCTGCGGGTTGCTTCGATCGCATCCATGTTACAGACAATCCGGCGGGACTCGAGAGTGTCACCGCTGGCAGTTTCAACCTTAAACCCATTATCTGAGGACGCAACGCTTCGTACTTCCTGTTGGCATCTGATTTTAGCACCAAAGTTTTCAGCCAGCCGCGTGATTGCTGCGGCGAGTGAGTACATGCCGCCTTTGAGGTAATGGCCGCGAAATTGTGCCTGGACGTATGGAATAATCGAAAAGACGGCAGGTGTTTTGTAAGGCGACGATCCATTGTAAGTTGCGAAACGATCAAAAAGTTGTAATAGGTGGTGGTCAGAAAAAAAACTTCGGTTGAGGCGGTGGAGTGAACGCAGATCAGCGACTTTTGGTAGATGCTTCAGCAACTGGAGTTGGCCCGGCCGAAACTGCCGAATAATCTCATCAGGTGCATGATTAAGAAATGCATCTGCCGACAATTCGTAGATCCCACGCGCATGATTGAGGTAAGCGGCAACTTCCGGGCGCGACCAGAACGCCCGATCTTCGTCAATTATAGTGCCATCGCTCCAGCGATACTTGCAGGTACTTTCCAACTCTATGAAGTCCAAATCAGCAACGGCGTCCTTGCCGCAATCCTGCCATAGTTCCCTGATGACCTGCGGCATCGTTAGTAGAGAAGGTCCCAAATCCCAGCGGAATCCAGAGTGCTCTAAGCGTGCCATCTTACCACCAGGAGCAGGGCTTTTTTCCAGCAGGCAGACTTGCAATCCGGCATGAGCTAACCTTGCAGCACAAGCCAACCCCGCCAGGCCGCCGCCAATTATTATGACATCATACATTTGCTAACCTTTACGCGGATCATGACCTGAGCGGGTGCTGATTCCGAGCTTGCGGGTTTTCAGGCTGAGTGCCAGTGAGCGCATATCTATGGCCATGTCATCCCGTTCGTAAATTTCCAGCCCTATGATATGCTCGATAATATCCTCGATTGTGACCACTCCTGCAAAGCCGCCGAATTCGTCAACCGCGACCCCGATTTGCTGGTGAGCCTGGATTAACTGTGTGAGCGCTTTATCGAGAGTTCCGAGCTCTGGAATAAATACGGCTTCCTGTTGAAACTCTATGATTTTGCGTGTCCCCTCGCCACGGGCGATAGCATGCAGAAGGTCACGTCGCCGCACAACTCCGGTAATATCGT
>CAZHRP010000081.1:0-5610 GCA_964535055.1 uncultured Chthoniobacteraceae bacterium | reverse complement strand
GTCGATATCGGTCTCGAATACAGGCATGCGTCCGAAGCGAATAGTCCGTTGCTCGCGCAGCAATTCGAGTGCAGTCTTGCGGCCATCGACCGCCAGCACGACACTGCGTGGTGTCATCACTTCTTTGACCCGACAATCTTCCAGGGTCAGCGCGTTCTGGATAACCCGCAGCTCTGCTTTTGTCAGTTCACCCTCGCGGGCACCGCGCTCTGCGATCATAGCAATTTCCTCTTCTGCATCGGTTTCCTCGACGCGTCCGCCCAACAATATGCGAACCAGTCCGCGGAAGGTGTACGTCAGCGGAGTTAAGACAAAGCGAATCCCATAGAGGAAATTAGTCAGAGACTTTTGCAGTGGACGACGAAAAACAACGCCGACGTTTTTTGGTAGTATCTCCGAAAAGACCAGGATCAACACGGTCATGACTCCAGATACCACGCCCAGCCATACCTGACCGAAAACTTTAGTTGCCAGTCCACCGACCACAACTGCTCCGAGCGTATTGGCGACGGTATTTAGGGTTAGGATTGCAGCACTGGTATCATCGAGTCTGGTGCGCAGCTGTTCAAGACGTTCTCCAAGGCTCCGGTTTTTGGCCTTAAGTATTTCAATATCGGATGGAGATGTGCTCAGGATCATCGCCTCCATCACTGAACAGAGAGCAGATATAAGCACTGTAGAAACGACCGCTACGATTAACCAGGTCATAGGTGCAAGATCATGGTTGGCAAAGGGTGAAAACTATCAACATGGACTTTTTTAGTAAGCTGGAAATGGCGGTGGTATTATTAGTAATTTATCGATGGAAACTATTACATCCCGGCATTAATGGCAGGAATTAGCCGCCGGGTCATCAGGATGGAATTCAGCACCGCCGACCAAGCGCCATAGAATTAATGCCGCACAAGCAAAGGCAATTCCGCGTTGTAGTCCGCGCAACAGATCCTGCGACAGCCAGCCACCGGCAAAGTAGACTGTTGATTGCATCAGTAAAATCAAAGGGATGGTGCCACAGGCAAACGCGGCCATGAATTCGGCTCCGGCAAGTGATGAGCCGGATACAGTGGCTACTGCGAGTACCATGTAGAGCGGGCCGCAGGGCAGGAGTACGGTGGCTAAGCCGAGGGCCAGGGCAGGCCATGGCTTGCCATTGGCCTGGGCAGCGGAAGTAGCAGCCTGGTTAGGGAACAGCCTGGCAAGCCAGCGAGGGGGGTGCAGCTTGCGTTCCAGTCCGAAGCCCAGCACCAGAAACATAATGATCATCGCCCACGGAAGGAATTGGCCAAGTGCTCCGGTAAATAGCCATGAAATGGAAGCACCTAAGGCACCTGCCAGCAGGCCGGCCACGGTGTAACTAACTACCCGGCCACCATGATAAGCGCCAATGGATACTAATTGTGCGGCGTTCTTAACGCTACCATCACCTTTAATGCAGAACGAACACGCAAGTGGCCCGCACATGCCGAGGCAATGGACACTGGTGATCATTCCGGCGACCAGAGCAGCCAGCGGTGTACTCAGCTCCGGAATATTCATGGTTGTGCCTGCCGCTTGATCAATTCTTCGACCTGTTCAGGCTGCAGCCGCTTGGTTTCAATTTCACTTCCCAACATGAAGAAGATTCCCCAGGCTGTGAGCGAAAGCAAAAAGATAATCAGCATGATTGTCAGTAGCGGGTGCCAGTTAGAGTTAACTGTCTCGGCAGCGGCCAGCCTGGAATGGTATCGTTCTTCCATAACATTTATGGCCCGAGAAATTCAACTTGTTGAGTGATCTGCATATCCCGTCCAGTCTCTTCGAGCGTAATGGCCACGGGGAACGTACTTTCGTACTGATCACCATTAATAACGACGACGACGGTGCGCCTTGTGTCTTTATTTCCATCAAGCACGACCACTTCGTCAGTACCGGTCACGGTAGCCGGAACATCGCCGGTATCTACCGACAGGGTGTAGGAAGTTGGTTCATTGCGTTTGTTAACTACTGTCACCATGTATGCGTTGCGGATATTGTTGTCCGCCAGGTAATACGGGGCACCGGGCATCCGTGCTACCGCAAGTGTCGCAGGTTTCAAGCGGGTAGCAACAGCAGTGGTAAATACGGCAGCACCTAGCACTACCAGAATCATGTAAACAATCAGACGTGGGCGCAGAATCCGTCGCCCCTTGTGGGCCAGGCCATTCATTGAATCGTAACGGATAAGACCGCGTGGGCGCTCAAGCTTGTCCATGATTTCATCGCAAGCGTCGACACAGTTGCTGCAGGCAATGCATTCCATCTGCAGTCCCTGCCGAATATCGATACCAGTCGGGCACACTTGCACACAGCGGTGGCAGTCGATGCAATCACCATTTTCCGGGTCACTGGCTTTGCCGCGTGGTTCGCCGCGTTCTTCATCGTAGCCGATTACCACTGAGTCGTCATCGATGAGTGCCGACTGAAACCTGCCGTACGGGCACAGGATGATACAAAATTGCTCACGGAACCATGCAAAGTTGCCATAAAGGATCAGGCCGAGCACGGTGACGAACCCGAATGCCCCTACATTCTCAAACGGTGACTGCCTGATCATTTGGTATAGCCCGGGGATCGAAACAAAGTAAGCAAGCAGCACATGCGCGATCAACAGGCAGAGCACGATATAAATACCGTGCTTTAGGATCCTGCGAAAACTCTTACCGGAATTCCAAATTTCTTCATCCAGGCGGCGACGGTCCTGTGCATCACCATCGATCCAGCGTTCGATGCGGCGGAAAACATGATCGAGAAAAACTGTTTGTGGACAAGCCCAGCCGCACCATACCCTGCCGACCAGTGCCGTTACCACGAACAATGTAAATGCCAATCCCGAAACGAGAAAAAACAACACCCACAAATCGTTGGCAACTATCGTCATTCCAAAGAGGTGAAAGCGTCCGTTGGCGACATCCAGAAAGACTGCCGGATAGCCGCCGATCGGAATAAATGGCAATAGCACATAGACTGCTATCAGCAGCAAACCGAAGACGCGGCGCCAGGTAGTAAAGCGTCCGCGTACATCTGCAGGATGGACAAAAAAACGTGAACCATCTTCATTGATCGTAGTGACGGATTCGAGTGATGGAGATTTTTTTGACATGAATAATGAATGCTCTTAGTAGTATCTATACTGCCAAAGTAGGGATTGCAAGAATGATGCATCGAGTAAAGTAGAGCGTGTAAGCTGGTATTACTGACAGCCTTAAAGCATCCACGTTGGCAGCTCCGTATCAGTGTAATTATCTGCAGTCGGCAGGTCGTCGCTTGCCCCGGAACCGTTTTCTGGTTGAGGTGGCAAGCTATCAGCAGCAGGTTCATTTTTGCCGGCAATTTGCTGTTGCTCGGCAGGAGGCATGCGGCTGAACTCATCCAGTCGCAGTAGAATTTCACTGTCGCGCGGGACACCGCGTTCGCGCAATAGTTTGCCGAAATTCTGGCGGGATAAGCCGGCATATCGTGCTGCTGCTGCCTTGGCTCCATACCAATTTAAGCGTGTTGCGATATTTTGTAGCAACTCGTCAGTCAATGGAGTGCCTGATAGCTCAAGGGAATGATTGTTATGCTGACGCATGTAGTATTATGTAACTACATATTATAGCATGTGGTCGAGTCATTTTTCCCTGCTGAATGAGATTTATGCTATTGGCAGGCAAGGCTTACAGTTGTTTAATTCAGTGATGGGAAAGTTACAGGTCGCGGTAGTTGGGGCGAGTGGATATACGGGTGAGGAACTGATCACTTTGTTGGCCCGGCATCCGCAGGTTGACTTGGCATGCCTCACCTCACGTCAGCATGTGGGTAAATCGGTTGGAGAAGTCATCGGACGCTTGCGTGGCATAGTTGATGGGGTTTTTACGGAGCCGTTGGTCGAGAATATTGCTGGCAGTGGCGCCCAGCTGGCTGTTCTGGCACTACCGCATGGTCTGGCTTATGAATTTGCCAAGCCATTACTTGATGCAGGTCTGAAAGTGATTGATTTGAGTGCCGACTTCAGGCTACGAGATGCTGGACTTTACAGTGCTTACTATGGAGTTGCGCATCCGGCGCCCGAATTATTGGCAGAGGCTGTCTATGGGATGCCGGAAGTTTATTCGGCGGAGATCAAGCAAGCGCGGCTAATTGCGAGTCCCGGGTGTTACCCTACCAGTGTGATTTTGCCGTTGGTACCGCTCCTGCGTGAAAAGCTGGTTAGTCGAGATGGAATGGTAGTCAATTCTGCCAGTGGAACCAGTGGAGCGGGGCGCAAATTAGCAGAGCAATTTTTGTTTGCCGAGTGCAATGAGAGCATGAAAGCGTATGGTTTGCCGCGGCACCGGCACGCACCGGAAATCGAACAGGAATTAAGTGTGGCGGCTGGCGATACCGTCACAATTACATTTATTCCCCATTTATTGCCGGTGACCAGAGGGATCCACACTACTATTATAGCACCGTTGGCTGGAGCTTTTTCAGCTGTGGCAACGGCATATGATAAGCATTTTGGCAGCCAGACATTTGTGCGCTTGTTGGGTGCGGGTTGTTATCCGGAGTTGCGAAACGTAGTTCGCAGTAACTTTATTGAAATCGGTTGGCACCATGACGCACAAAACAATCGACTGATCATACTGAGCGCTGAAGATAACCTGACCAAGGGGGCCGGTGGTCAAGCCATCCAGAGTATGAATTGTCTTTGCGGCTGGGATGAAAGTACGGGACTTATTTAGCTGGCCAGCATAATTATCTGAAATGGTGGATTCCATGAATCAAATCAAAGGTGGAGTTACTGCCCCGGTAGATTACGCAGCCGACGGCATGGCATGTGGCATCAAGCCGTCTGGGAAGCCGGATCTTGCTGTTATAATCTCTCAGCGAAGCTGCGTTACCGCTGGAGTTTTTACCAGCAACAAGGTTACTGCTGCGCCGGTGCTGTGGAGTAAATCGATCATTGGTGGGCGTGATGTTCGGGTAATTATCGCTAACAGTGGTAATGCTAATGCCTGCACCGGTGGTCAGGGAATGGCGGATGCCCAGGAAATGGCCACTGTGGCTGCGACATGCCTGAGCCTCAAGCCACAACAGGTATTGGTTGGTTCAACCGGCAGGATTGGGCGGCTATTGCCGATGGAAAAACTGCGTGCTGCGATACCTGTAGTTATCGGTAAAGCGAAACTCAACGGCAGCAAGGCAGCAGCCAGAGCATTGATGACCAGTGACACCCAACCTAAGGAGTACGCGGTAGAAATTTCCCTGGCTGGCAGGCCTGTGAGAGTTGGCGGCATTGCCAAGGGAGCCGGTATGATAGAACCGACCATGGCAACCATGCTGGCATTCCTGACCACGGATGCAACGATTAGCAGCGCTCTCTGGCGGCGACTTTTGCGCGAGGCAGTAAGCACCACATTCAATCGTATCACCATTGATGGCGACATGAGTACCAATGATTGTGTGCTGGCTATGGCTAATGGAGCCTCTGGAGCAGCCAGGATTAGCGATCAAAAATCCCGGGAGTATGCAAAATTGCATGCTGCGGTAACGTCGGTCTGTGCGGCTTTGGCACGCAAAATCGTAAATGATGGCGAGTGTGCCAGTCGTTTCGTTGATGTGGCGGTGCAT
>CAZHRP010000080.1:0-9795 GCA_964535055.1 uncultured Chthoniobacteraceae bacterium | reverse complement strand
CCGGCGAAAATCGGGGCACCTGAGCGGGTCGTTCTCGAAGCTCTTATCGATTGGGCCGAGCACCCGGATCCTGGGGTACGCTATTTCTCAGGAACCGCAACTTACCACAATTCATTGAACCTTACCGAGGCGCATGCCAGTGGCAGCACTCCGGTATACCTCGACCTCGGCTCGATCCATGAGGTTGCCGAGATATCGGTAAATGGGAAGAAGGCTGGTGTCCTGTGGAAGGAACCCTACCGGATTGAGATTACTTCGCTGGTTCGCGAGGGTAACAATGAGTTGGAAATCTCCGTGACCAACAACTGGATAAATAGGCTGATTGGAGATGCTGATCTTGACCTCAATCAATGCGAATTAGTATATCAATCTTTCTGTTGATTCTATTCTCCGGCTTTGTTGCACTGGCTTACCAGATCCTGTGGATTCGGCAGCTCGGGTTGATTTTTGGCAATAGCGCGCACGCTGCTGCGATGACGCTAAGTATCTTTTTCGGAGGACTTGCCGTTGGCAGTTGGTTTTGGGGGCGACGGACGTCGCTATTAACCAAGCCATTGCGTACCTACGCGCTGCTCGAGGCAGGTATCGGGATGGCCGGCTTGCTGTGCCTGCCCATGCTTCAAGTCTACCGTGCAATTTATCCGGCACTTTATGGTATGGTACCGGATGAGACGATCTGGCTGGTTAGGGGGTTGCTTGCGATGCTGCTTGTATTTCCGCCTGCCTTCCTAATGGGTGGCACCCTGCCGGTGATCGGGACAAGCTTGATCCGTCAGCGTTCAAGCTTCGGTGTTACCACGGCTGCGATGTTTGGCGCTAATACACTGGGTGCGGCAGCCGGTGTATTTGTATTTGCGTTTATCATTGTGCCATCACTGGGCTTTAGCCTGTCCTGTATCATGGCAATCACGATTTCATTTGGGATCGCTGCTTACGCGTTGCTGCTCTCCCGTAGCGAACTTGCGCCGGAAGCTTTCTCCCATAAGAAAAAACCAGCAAAGAAAAAATCCTCGCCGCCAGACTCAGCAGGTTCGTCAAGAGGGGTTATCGTATTGCTCGCTTTTCTTTCCGGCTCCAACATTCTTGGACTTGAGGTTCTATGGACAAGGATGTTGGCGCAAGTGCATGAAAATTCAGTCTATAGTTTTGCGGCAGTCCTGATTGTAGTTCTAGCGTGTCTGGCAGCAGGAGCCTGGCTGGCGACCTGGCTGGCGGCACGCTCGATCAATCCGATGCGCACATTAATGGTGCTGACTATATTGGGTGGGCTGGGTGTTGCCGTCATTCCATTTACTTTCATAGAGCTTACCAGCGGGTTGCAGATGCTCGAAATTCCCGGGTCATTTTCTGTTTATGTGTTCATACTTATTGGCACGGCATTCGCGGCTATCGGCCCAAGCTGTCTGGTTCTTGGTATGATTTTTCCGTTCCTGATGAAAGGAGAAGAACGGTTTGTCAGACAACCCGGGAAGAACATTGGACTGTTGTTGGCTGTCAATACCATCGGAGCTATCTTCGGTTCGCTGCTTTGTGGTTTCCTCCTGTTGGAGTGGTTGGGACTGTGGCGCTCTATGCAAGTGCTGGCTGCAGTCTATCTCTTACTGGGGCTGTTTCTCCCATCAGGCCGCGGGTCATTAGTGTGGCTTAGCAAGACAGCAGCGTTGATCGTTTTGGTATTAACATTTACCTGGATGGATTCTGCATCTCTTCCAGTCACCGGCTACAATCCGCTAAGTGACAGGGAAGAGGTGATCGAGACCTGGGAAGCGAGTGATAGCACCGTGACGGTCGTACGCGACGAACGAGGTGAACACCGAATCCGGATAAATTCCAACTACAGCCTTGGTTCAAGCAAGGCCTACATGTCGCAGATTTATCAGACTCGGGTACCGATGCTAGCTTGGCCGGATCGAAAATCTGTTTTTTATCTCGGTATGGGTACCGGCATAACCGCTGGAGAAGCGCTCGATCGCAGGGATTTTGATCAGGTAGAAAGGTTAGTTGTCACGGAGTTGTCGCCGCGCGTGGTTGAAGCTGCCTACAAATATTTTGGCGGCAGCCCGGGACGCCCGGATTTATGCAACGGTCTCTTCAAGGATCCCAGAGCAGAGATAGTGGTTGCTGATGGTCGTAACTACCTACTGGCAAACGACGAAACCTATGACATGATTAATGCTGACCTATTTCTTCCCTACCGTAGTGGCTCGGGGAGCCTGTATAGTCTTGAGCATTTCCAGACCGTGTACGAGCGGCTGAACCCAGGTGGTGTTTTTGTTCAGTGGCTGCCACTTTATCAGCTTTCCGAGCGTGAGTTCGGAATCATTACCCGAACCTTGCTCGAGGTTTTTGAGACTGTTACTTTATGGCGTCTCGATTTCAGGCCCGGCGCTGATACTGTAGCGTTGGTTGGCCATTATGGCGGTGCGCCCCTGCCTGCTTCTTTTCTCGACACCTCCCGTGAACAACTAGAAGCAATTTCAGGCATGAGTGAATTTGACCTGATGCGTATTATGTTACCGATCAATTCTCAAACGATTCCGCTATTTTATTGCGGGAATATTTCAGGAATGCGTGAATATTTTGCCGATTATCCGCTGAATACCGACGATCGATCATTGATCGAATACAGCACCCCACGTTCGATGCATAGAATGAGTGATGATGAAAACCCGAAGTTCGTGGGCGGGAAACTGGCTGCTCTGGTGGATCGGTTATTGGAAGTCACACCACCGGAAAGTGATCCGGTATTGGCACAGCGCAGTTTTGCCAATCGGCAGCTACCTCGCGCTGGAGCTGCCTGGTACCGCGCCGGACTAGCCATGGAGCGGCGTGACCCTGATGCCCTGCTAGATTACTGGGAAGCTTTTTGCCGGAAGTGGCTTGAGTCAGCTGCCGCCGAAGCGACTCAGTGAGACGTTCACGTTTACTTGTTAGATTCGCTACTGACTGCTCTCAGCCTTAGAGTAATTTTTGTACCGAGTTTGGGAAGATGGGTGGGGTCTATTTCCCAGATTAGCTCACCATTAGCATGGCTTTGAAAGTCAGGTAAGCAGATCATTTCATCACCAAAAGTAGAGATCGTAATGATGTGTCCACTCTGAGAGGCTAAGTACTGACGGTCGCCATTTTCGTTTTCTATCAGATGGGAACCGGCAAACACGAATTTACTGGGAAACTTTTCCGCCTCTGCGTCCTCTGCAGCAGTCTGTGAATCCTGAGGATTGTGACTCGACATGTACGGATCCCCCTGGGAGCGGCGGATAAAATCACTGATCGGGCGTTCGACGTCTTTCCCGTCTGCATCCTTGACCACCAGCAACACCTCAATCGGATCGCCACGGGGTGGGACATGCATCCAACGAGTCTGCTCTTCATTGATAGGCTTGCGCATGGCAGGATTGCCATGCCTCGCTCCGATCAACAGCAGTGCAGCATGGACGTGTACCGGTTCTGCTTCGATTGCGATGATCGATTCATGTTCTTTGGTTCCCTTGGTACAAGCAATCAGTTCCAGTAGTCCATCATCGAGACAGACCTCAGCGGCTACGTCAACGAAGCGATTGTCGGCGTTAATCTCAATCCCCGGCAGCTTGACGGCTTCGCTGATCGAACCTTTTTCGGCTGAATCCTCTGCTACTAGCGAAGAACTGAGTAAGATTAATGCTAAGATGATTGCCTGCCAGCAAGTTACACTACGTTGAATCATAATTGCTGTTAACATAGCAGCATCCGGGCAGTTTGTGCGATCATTCTGCATTTTTCCTACATTTTTGAAGTGCCACCCTCGCAATGATCTGGTGCTACCACTAGTTATGGAAGCTTACTTCCTAATAAAAACTGCCGCACATACAGCTTCACGAGGTGAATTTTTTTGGCTGGATCAACTTTACCAAAACAGAAAATATGCTAGCTTCAAAATGTACCCTAGAAAAAATATTATCATGAGCAAACTTACACAACTCAAAGCAGTAGTCGTCTTAGTCGCAACAGCCATAGCCACGAGTGATCTACACGCATCGGTATTCTCTCAAGCTGGAGCAGAACCCGCCAGCAAACAAGAACTGACCAAGCTCTATGATGATCAATTAGAAGCATTAGAGAGAGAAATCACGCGGATTATACCTGATGTCAGCAGCTGGAGTAAAAGGGATTACCTCAAGGCCTTAGAGCAGGAGTTAGAGGCGAAAGAAGAATTAAAAGAAGCCGAGAGCAAAATGGGGGAACTCAACTCCGCCAAAGGACTAGTTGAGCATGCCAAGGGTAAATGGATCGGCGGCGCAAAAAAAGGGATTAAAGAGGCGGAGGAAAAACTCAAGAATGCCGAGACCCGTGAAGAGGAACAAGCTGCTAAGCAAGAGCTGCGCAATTGGGAAAAGAATCTTAAAGAAGGCGAACGTGCGCTGGCAGAACGCACCCGTAACTGGGAAAGATTGCAAAGAAACCAATCGAATATCGAAAGGTCTGTAAAGCAGGCGAAAGACGACCTGGAGCGTGCTAAAGCTAAAACAATCAGTGCGATTAAGGGACTTGGATTGCAGAACTTTCTGAGTAGTGATCGATTGGATGGAAAACTGGCTAAGTTTGTTGCTTTAAACAATGCAACCCCGAGGGGCCTGGCGGAATACGCCAGCCAGAGCATCGAGCACCAGCAACGCATTGAAAGAATGCTGTCGAATGAAAACCTGCTGGTGCAGATGGCTGTGGCAGATGGTCCACGCGAAAATAATTACGGTAAGGCGATGGAGATTTATGAAAGTATCCAAAAAGCCAGTAACCAGGCAGCGGAAGGGGTGCTGCAGCGATTGGCCCTCGCGGTCGCGCTGGAGCATGCGGAGCCGCATAAACAGAGAAATGCAAAGGCAGCTGCCGAAGCCCCGCAATATATTGATCCTCTCAACAGGTATTTGAATTTTGAGCAGGCATATTTGGATGGAGATCTTGACCCTTATTTCCAGCAACAAAGTGCCTGGGATTTACGCATGGTGGTTAATGGTGAAGAGCCTGATGAAGTTTTAACCTGGGGCCGGGAAATGTTGAAAGCCTACCGTCCCGACCACATTACAACCAAAGATAACCGCTGGCGATATGTCGGATTGGTGCGCAGTGACATCAGGTACGGCTCGCAGGAGAATAAATACGACAAAGATGAACTCCAATTTTACCAGAATATCCTGATGAATGGTGGGATCTGTGGTCGGCGCGCGTTCATCGGCCGCTTTATCCTTCGTGCTTTTGGCAATCCGACTACCGCACGTCCGCAGCGGGGACATGCTGCTCTGGTTCGCTGGACTCCGGATGGCTGGGTGCCGGTACTGGGAGCAGGCTGGGGTTCGGGTTGGACAAAAACCCCCTATGGTCCTGACCAAAACTTTTTAGCAACTACCCAAGCCCGTGCTCTTGGTGACTACTATATGCAAGTCAAGCGCGCTCATTGGATAGGTGACGTGCTTGGTGAGGAGCGCGTATATGGGCTGGTACCATCCAACTCTAACAAGACTAAAGAGCCTGATTTTTGGAATGGGGTGGCACTGCACACCCAGCGCGCTCTGATCGCTGGCAAGGACGCACTTGGTGCAGTCGGGGAAGAGCTGGGTGAAGCCAATGAATCCGAGGCCTTTTTTGCTGAAGTTGGTGAGGTTACGGATTCAGACCGTAGGGTCAAGGTTGACAGTCAGGGCGTTATCACGATTCCTGCAGCAGCCACCAGCGATCCCAAAGAAAATAAGGGCAGGATCATTTTTATGCCCAGCGCGCTTGGAGGACTGCAGCTGCATCATGCACGCTCCGGTGGTAAACATAACATTGAGTATACCTTCAAAGCACCCAAGGCTGGCACTTACAATCTGGTGGCTAAAATTGCTGCACCCAGCTGGAAGCAAAACTTAAATGTTTCTCTGAATGGGCAGGAAAATGTAGCGACCATCCCGCTGCCGCATACCTTAGGCCTGTGGGATCAAACCGCACCGATTCAGGTGGAATTAAAGAGCGGCAGAAATGTCCTTGAGTTCTCTCACACGTCAGATGGTGTTGAAGACAAGGGTTTCACGATCAAGGAATTTCAGTTAGTCCCTGCGTCTTCGGTAGCTGATAAATCTCTATAAACAACTCTGCGATTGTGCAGTTACTAAGTCACGGGCATTTTGGCTTCTAGCACTTTCGGTGTTATTTTTTACAGTTCTTACAAAGTTTTCCTAGGTAAGCAATTTGAATCATGGTGACTGTGGTCACTCTCGTTATTAAGGTAGCTTAGCGGATGCAGGTGCTGGATCAACGCTACCTCGAATAGTCCTTAAGCAGATGCTCATTACTTGGTAGCTCTAACTTAGACAAGTTTATGCCTTGCATAAAAGACAGGCATTCCTAGAGTAATTTCTGATCTGTGGCCTTGTCGTCCAGCTACCTCAATAACATCATGTCCTCCATAACTAGAATCCAGCTTTCTATCATGATGTTCCTGCAGTTTTTTATCTGGGGGGCGTGGTATGTGACGGCACCGAATTATCTGGGGACGATTGGCTTTACCGGACCTGATTTTGGCTGGACGTATTCGGTCGGGCCGATTGCCGGAATGCTGACCCCGTTTTTTGTCGGGATGGTCGCGGATCGATTTTTTGCGGCGCAGCGGGTACTCGGGGTGATGCACCTGGCGGGTGGCTTGTTGATGTACCTGTCGACAACATTGATGACATCCGGTTCGACGCCGACTGCAATCAACTGGGTCTTCTTTGGCTACATGCTGACGTACTTTCCGACCTTGGCACTGACTAATACGATTGCGATGCGCAACATGCAGGATCCGGAGAAGGAATTTCCGTCGATACGGGTGCTGGGGACGATCGGCTGGATCGTGGCCGGGGTGGTGTTGTCGTATTTGGGCTGGGGCACGGAAATCAACATGTTTTACCTGACCGCAGGAGCTGCTGCTTTGCTGGGATTTTTCAGTTTTTTCCTGCCGGATACACCACCGAGCGGGCAGAAGAAAGTCTCTGTGCGTGAGGTGCTCGGTTTGGACGCGCTGGTCTTGCTCAAGGACCGCTCGTACCTGGTCTTCATCATCAGTTCGATGCTGATCTGCATCCCACTGGCATTTTATTACCAGATTACCAGCAGGGTGGTCGAAATGTCCGAGTTCGAGACCTTCGGGTTCATTCAATCAATCAAGGACTTCTTGAAAATGGGCGATGTCATCGGAGCCACGATGTCACTCGGCCAGGTATCAGAAATCCTCTTCATGCTTGTGATGCCATTTTTCTTCAAGCGTCTGGGAGTGAAGTGGATGCTTGCCATCGGGATGCTGGCATGGGTGGCTCGCTATGCTCTGTTTGCTGTCGGTGCTCCGGATCAGGTGCGGTGGATGATTCTGATTGGTATCCTTTTACATGGCATCTGCTACGACTTTTTCTTTGTCACCGGGCAAATTTATACCGACCAGGTAGCCCCGCGGCACATTCGCGGACAGGCTCAAGGCCTGTTGGTCTTATTTACCCTAGGACTTGGCATGTTTATCGGTGCGCAGGTAGCGGGTCGGGTCGAAGCTATGCACACACCACCGCCATCAGTGCTTGTTTCTCAAGTCCTGCCGGAGCAAGGTGCCAGGCTAGCAGCCATGGAAGAGCGGCTGGCAAGTTCGCCGGAGGATGTGGCATTGCAGGAGGAGTTGGCGGCAATGAGTGCTGCGCTGAAGGAATCAATTAGCGATGAGGAACAACAAGCTTTGCGGCAAGCAGAGTTGAAATCGATCGATTGGGGGCCCCTCTGGACCAAGCCTGCGATTTTTGCCGGAGTGGTGATGCTGATATTCATTTTCTTTTTTAAGGACGGGCGCAACCGTCATGAAGTTTCTGCATGAAGCTAAGTCGCAGAGAATTCATCAAGGCATCGACAGCTTTTGCCGGCATTAATTTCCTGCCTGCCAGTGCCTGGTCTAATTCTCCCAATAGCAAAGTCTGTGTCGCGCAGATCGGGATGGGGACGATGGGGAGTAATGATCTCACCACGGTGTCGCGTCATCCAAATGTTCAGATTGTGGGACTCTGTGAAGTAGATGCGAATATTCTTGGTAAGCATGCTTCGAAATTTCCGGATGCTACGGCCCATAGGGACTACCGCGAGTTATTACATAGCCTTGGTGACACGGTTGATGCGGTGGTAGTTTCGGTGCCCGATCACAGCCATGCACCGATAGCTATGGCAGCTATGAAGCAAAACAAACATATCTACTGCCAGAAACCGCTGACACATACTATCGGTGAGTCCTACAAGATGCATGACCTGGCCACAGAACAGCAGGTAGTCACCCAGATGGGGATCCAGATCCATTCCGGTATCGCCTATCGCACAGCGGTGGAAGCTATTCGTTCGGGAATTATAGGCAGGATCAGTAAGGTCTACACCTGGTCGAGTAAAGATTGGGGTTATGATGGATCTCCGTATCAGGGATCTGATCCGGTGCCGGACACCCTGGACTGGAACCTCTGGCTGGGGACGGCACCGCAGCGACCCTACCTGGAGGGTAAATACCATCCCAACGAATGGCGCAAAATCCTAGACTTCGGTTGCGGTACCCTGGGTGACATGGGAGTGCATATTTTTGATACTCCGATGAAGGCGCTCGGGCTGCAATTTGCAAAATCAGTCAAGGCGACTTGCCGTGAGCCAAATGGTTTTTCCCATCCTGAGGACAATATCATCAAGTATACTTTTCCGGGTACCAAATACACCAGCGATGAAGTGCAATTTACCTGGTTTGACGGTGACCATGCGCCCCATAAAAGTGGGATAGCCTACCCTGACTTACAGCTACCCGATGACCGGGAACTTCCCGGGCAGGGTGCAATGTTTATCGGCGAGGAAGGCAAACGGATTTTGTTGCCGCACTCAGGCGGAACGCAATTCCTGCCACGTTCCCTGACCGCTGACTTCACCAAGCCATCGCTGGAAAAACTCAACCATTACCACCTGTGGGTTGATTCTATTCTTGGCAAAGCCGAATGCAATGCCGACTTTGATTATGCCCATGTGCTGACCATCAACACGCTGCTCGGGGTGGTCGCCGCGCAATTCCCGGAAACTTTACTCGAGTGGGATGGTGAGAGCAGGCGGTTCACTAATTTTGAGCAAGCGAATGACTTGCTCGCCCGCAAATATAGAAAAGGATTTTGACCATCATGACAGAACCTTTACGGATCCTCTGTGCCGGGGCGGGTAATATGGGACGCTCTCACGCCCTGGCCTACCACCAGATGGACGAGTTTGAAATCGTTGGTTTGGTTACACGATCCCCCGAGTCTCGGGCAAGACTGAACAAGGAACTTGGTGGTAGCTACGACGAGTACGGTGACTTTATTGAGGCACTTAAGCAAACCCGACCAGATGCGGTCGGCATCTCGACCTACCCGGACACTCATTACGAATATGCCAGTGCTGCCCTCGAAGCCGGTTGCCATGTTTTCCTGGAAAAACCGATCACTGAAACGATCCTGGAGGCTGAAAAACTCATCGCTTTAGCCAAGGAAAAGAAGCGTAAGCTGGTGGCCGGCTACATCCTCCGCTATCACCCGTCATGGGAAAAATTCATCGAAGTCTCACGCACCCTTGGCAAACCGCTAGTCATGCGTATGAACCTCAACCAGCAGTCGTCTGGGGACAAGTGGAATACTCATAAGAACCTGATGTCGTCGATCTCGCCGATCGTCGATTGCGGGATCCACTACGTCGATGTCATGTCGCAAATGTGCCAGGCCAGGCCGGTTCGGGTCTCTGGACTCGGCGTGCGCCTCACCGATGAATTGCCGG
>CAZHRP010000079.1:7340-9966 GCA_964535055.1 uncultured Chthoniobacteraceae bacterium | reverse complement strand
CGAGCCGGAGAGGGGAGTCGAACCCCCGACCTACTGATTACGAATCAGTTGCTCTACCACTGAGCTACTCCGGCAGTTTGAATACTAAATATATATAAAACGTTCTCTGCTAACAAGTCCGTGCTTCGTCTTTTCTCGTCCTGTGTAACTTCGTACATGACCCGTGAGCATCAGCCTGTAACCAATCAAGGGGTGTTGGCTAAGGATCGAGTTACCATGGAAAGACAAGCAGCTGGTTAACTCAGTTAAATATTGAGTTGCCATCATTAGGCTGCCCCTTCGAATCTAGCGAATGCGCAGTGCCAGAACCATATTGCAACAGCTGGATCATTGGCTGGCGATGAAGGAACGCTTTGCCGGGTTTACCATCAAAGGAGACATCTTTGGCGGGGTGACCACCGCCGTGGTTTCATTGCCGTTGGCGCTGGCCTTCGGGGTGGCCTCGGGAGCCGGTCCGCAAGCAGGTCTGACCGGGGCAATCATCGTTGGCTTGTTCGCAGCATTGTTCGGCGGTACCCGCACCCTGATCTCCGAGCCGACCGGGCCGATGACCGTCATTATGACGGCCGTCATCACCAATCTCATTGCGGTGAATCCTGAGCATGGACTGGCGATGGCTTTCGGGGTAGTGCTGGTCGCTGGCTTGACCCAAATTCTGTTCGGGATTTTTAAGCTTGGCAGATATGTGGCTTTGATGCCCTACAGTGTGATTTCCGGATTTATGTCGGGCATTGGGATCCTGTTGATCCTTTTGCAAATTTATCCGCTGTTTGGCCTCGATACCCCGGATGGCGGTGCGCTTGCTGCAGTCAATGGTCTGCCGGATTTACTGACAACTGCGCGCTGGCAGGAGGCAACTCTAGCAGCCACTGCACTGGGCATCCTGTTCCTGATGCCGTCACGCTGGAAAAAATGGTGCCCGCCGCATCTGGCAGCACTGGTCCTGGGCAGTCTGCTGGCAGTTGCTTTTTTTGCTCCCGACGATTTGCGCCGAATCGGTGAAATTCCAAACTCACTGCCAACGTTTCAGCTGCCGGTTTTTTCAGCGGGTCAGATCACCATGATTATCGTCGATGGCCTGATCCTGGGGGTACTTGGTTGTATCGACACCCTGCTCACTGCAATGATCGCCGATAGTCTGACCAATAAAAGCCACGACTCCAACCGTGAGCTGATCGGCCAGGGCATCGCCAATACCATGACCTCATTATTTGGCGGCCTGCCTGGAGCAGGAGCGACGATGGGTACAGTCGTCAATATTCAAGTCGGAGCAAGCAGCCCGGTGGCTGCCATTATTCGCGCCTTACTGTTACTGATCAGTGCGCTTTTTTTAGCGCCTTTATTGGAACATATCCCGCTGGCACTTTTAGCAGCTATTGCGATTAAAGTTGGGGTCGACATCCTCGACTGGAGTTTCCTCAAACGCGCCCATCTCATTTCCACCTCAGCTACTGTCATCATGTATGCGGTGATGGGCCTGACGATCTTTGTCGATTTAGTGGTTGCCGTTGGTGTTGGCGTCTTCATCGCTAATATTCTGACGATCGACCGGCTCAGCAAGCTGCAGTCGAAGCGAGTCCAGACAGTTGATTTTACTGACGACGAGCTACCGCTTAGCAAGTCTGAGAAAGAATTATTTGAGCGTGGTAGCGGCAAGATTCTACTATTTCATCTGAGTGGCCCAATGATCTTTGGCGTCGCCCGGGCTATAGCGCAGGAACAGGCGGCGGTGGAACATGCCAAAGTTCTGATCATGGATCTCAGCGATGTACCCATCATTTCAACCACAGTTGCTCTGGCATTAGAAAACGTGGTGAAGACCGCCGTGGCCCGGGACATTCCAGTCATCATGTGTACCAGTTCTGAGCAAGCCCGTAGTCGCATGCAAAAAATTTCACGAACTACCGAGTTTCCGATGACTATGGTCGATACCCGTCAGCAGGCACTTGAGCAGGCCGTGGAGTATGTGGAGCAAGCGAAATGATGGAAGCGCCCGGTACCCGGCTAATGCAGCACCACTCAGGCACTCATTTGCCTTCACACCACGCCTGCCAATTCCGCCGCCATTTTCTGACAGGATTTCAGATCGAGCTTGCCGGAAGCCAGCACCGGGATTTTATCAACTTTGTATATTTGCTTGGGAATGAATAAGTTAGGCAGTCCAGCATCTGCCAGTTTAGGGCGTAATTCGGACAGCTCGAGGAGTTGTGTGGATAGCACAACCAGCGCCTCGCCCTTGGCTGGATCGGGAATACCGGTGACCATCACGACATGCTCTTCGGCGTCCTCCACTCCCAGCACCTCGACCAGCGTCGATTCGATCGTCTGGTGAGGAACCATCTCACTGCCAATTTTTGAGAAGCGGGACAGTCGTCCCTCGATGAACAGGAATCCGTCCTCATCAAAGCGGGCGATGTCGCCAGTCTTAAACCAGCCATCCTGCAGGACCTCACTGGTGCGTTCCGGATCATGCAAATAACCCTCGAAGATGTTTGTCCCGCGCAACCATAGCATTCCGGTCTCGGTCAACGGCAGCTCTTCCTCCGTTTCAGTATCTTTAATGCGTGCAGCTATCCCTGGAGCCATCCGACCGACCGAGCCGGAGCGGCAGGCAGGCTGCACCGAA
>CAZHRP010000079.1:0-7330 GCA_964535055.1 uncultured Chthoniobacteraceae bacterium | reverse complement strand
GCACCGAAAAACCGGGTTGGTCAGTGGGCGGATCAGGCAAATTCGAGCTGACTACTGGCGAAGTTTCCGTCAGCCCATAACCTTCCAGAATGCTGATATCAAATTTTTCCTTGAATTTTGCTGCTAATTCCGGAGGCAGTTTTTCTGCACCTGTTATTAATAATTCTACTGATTCGAGCTGTTCTTTGGTAGCTTTGCGCAAGTAGCCACGGAGGAATGTCGGAGTAGATAGCATCAGCGTAACTTTTTGCTTTTCAATGAGTTTTGCATTCTTAGCAATATCCAATGGACTCGGATAGCTAACAATCATGACCCCTTCTACCATTGGAAACCAGAGCGTGACAGTGCAACCGAAGCTATGGAAAAATGGCAAACAGGCCAGAATTCGATCCTGTTTATTCAGCGACAGAATACTGGCAAATTGACTGACATTACCCAAAACGTTCCGATGGCTTAGGACGACCCCTTTTGGTTCGCCCGAGCTGCCACTGGTAAACAGCAAGACTGCTTCCTGTGGCCCGCCCTCGCGCGGTACACCCAGCAGCTTAGCCAGTAAACCGGCAGGCACCATAGCTATCAAG
Source organism: uncultured Chthoniobacteraceae bacterium (assembly GCA_964535055.1). GTDB lineage: Bacteria > Verrucomicrobiota > Verrucomicrobiia > Chthoniobacterales > CAKUMP01 > CAYUDZ01. The sequence continues at coordinate 6,749 of CAZHRP010000079.1, read as the reverse complement.
GCCCGCCAGCCAATGATCGCCTTTTTAAGCGGTGGCAATTCCTTCTCCAGATAGCGGACGGTTTCCGGCCAGGGAAAATCGCTATCCAGCTTTTGCTGCATCTTCCTGGCAGTAATCGCGTGCTTTAATTCTCCTCTCTGGATGGCAGATTCCAGTGCCGCTTTGCCGGCCGTGAAGTTGAGGTTGGCAGGTACTTTGCCAGCCAGTAACACCGCTAGATTGGCAACCATTGCCCCCTTACCGGGCGGCAGCACAATTGCTATGCGCTTTTCTGAAACTTCTTTTCGTAGCACCCTGCTGTAGGCCGCAGCAGCAGCCAGCAGCATCCCGCCCTTCAACTCACTATCATCCAAACCATCCGCAATCAGCGTCTGCCACTGCGCATGGCACAATCCCCGGACGCAAACCTCGCCTAAATGTTTGCTCAATATCGGCCGCTGCCGGTAGCAAAACTCTCCCAAATCCAGTAGTTCCTGACGCACCCTGGCTGCAGTCGCTTCGTCCGAGGACAATGGCTTGCCAAATGCCACCCGAACCCCGTAAGGCAACTTTTTGGGTAGCTTTTTAAAATATTTACCGCCTTCATAAGAAAATACTGAGCCCCATAATTCATCCAGCCATACCGGCACCGCTGTCGCTTTAGAATGTCTGACAATCATCTCAAAGCCTTTCTTGAGGCGCATCAAGGTTCCCGTCCGAGTCAGTTCGCCCTCTGGAAACACACACACTACCTCACCTTGTGCGACCAGTTCCCCCGCTTTGCGAATAGCTTCTTTGGCTTTGGTCGAGGAAATCGGAAAGGCCTTGACCCGCTTAAAAACCCAATGCAGCTTTGGCGCATTGTAAATATCTTCAAAGATTAAAAACCGGATCGGCCGCGGACAGGCCAGCTGCAGCACCACCGCATCGACATAGCTGACATGGTTGGGTAGCAAGATACAACCGCCCTCAGGCAGGTTGTCCAAACCATGAACCTTGACTTTGTAGATCAGCCTGCCCACCAATTGCCCAACGGTCCTGACACCCCATTCACCCCCAAACAGCAACAGCAGCAGCAAGATCGCCACCAGGCCTACTACCAGAAAGCCCAAATAGCCAAGGACTTCCAACCAACCAACTGCCAATAGTACAGCTAAGCTCATCATTGATGCATCCATTCAACAGCTGCGATTATATCCATTCTGGCTCACAGTGCCACTGAAATCGGCACCGGCAATTACTTATTTTGTTCCACGTGGAACATTTTAGACAAAGGCATGCTTAAAAGTATCAATGAGTCCTGGCGATCAGTTACTTCAGCTCTAGAACCAGAGGTGTTTTTTCACTGTCAATTAGCTATCTCATGATATAGTAGGCTCATGTCGGACTATGTCTTTCCCAAAGATTATGATGTGATAGTCATCGGTGCCGGGCATGCCGGAGTAGAAGCAGCCCTGGCCGCCGCTCGTCTTGGTGCTCAAACCCTGATCGTCACTCAAAATCTGGACACTGTGGCTCAGATGTCCTGCAACCCGGCGATCGGTGGCCAAGCCAAAGGTCATATTGTTCGGGAAATTGACGCGCTGGGCGGAGCCATGGGGCTGAACACCGATGCCACCATGATCCAGTTTCGGATGCTGAATGCCAGAAAAGGCCCCAGCGTGCGTGCGCCACGCGCCCAATGCGACAAAAAGGCCTATCAATTGCGCATGAAGGCCACTCTGGAACGGACTTCTAACCTTGACCTCAAGCAGGCAAATGTGCAGTCATTAATGGTTCATAAGGACATGATCGGCGGCATCGTGACCGATCTGGGCATCCTCATCAATGGCCGTTCCGTGATCGTCACTACAGGTACCTTCATGCGCGGTTTGCTGCATGTGGGCCAGCAACATCAACCCGGCGGACGGCTCGGGGATGGCTTGTCCAACTTCAGCAATTGCTTGCGGGATCTCGGCTTTGCCGTATCACGCTTTAAAACCGGCACCCCGTGTCGTCTGCACGGTTCCAGCCTGCACTTTGATCAATGTGAACCTCAGCCGGGCGATCAACCGCCACAACCATTTTCCTTCCAGGCAAATTCACTGGAACAAGCCTCAAAGCACGATATCTTCAATCTGAATACCTGGAAAGACGGAATGTTCCACGTGGAACAATTACCCTGTTGGATCACCTACACGAATTCCAAAACCCATCAAGTTATCCGTAATAACCTCGATCAGTCACCGCTGTATTCCGGTCGTATCGAAGGCACGGGGCCACGTTATTGCCCGTCGATTGAAGATAAAGTGGTCAAGTTTGCTGATAAGGACCGGCACCAAATCTTTCTGGAACCAGAGGGTCGACACAGCGAAGAATATTATGTCAATGGGGTCTCCACCAGCCTGCCCTATGCGGTACAGCTGGAATTTATCCGCAGTATTCCCGGTCTGGAACAAGCCGAAATCATGCGCCCTGGTTATGCTGTCGAATACGATTATTGTCCTCCGACTCAATTATATCATACCATGGAGACCAAGCGCGTGGCTAGCTTATATTTTGCCGGACAGATTAATGGCACCAGTGGCTACGAAGAGGCTGCTGCGCAAGGGCTGGTAGCCGGTGCCAATGCTGCGCTGAGAGTAGCTGGTGCGGCAGAATTTCAACTCGGGCGGGATCAGGCGTACATCGGTGTCCTGATCGACGATCTGGTTACCAAAGGTGTTACTGAGCCCTATCGGATGTTTACCAGCCGGGCGGAATACCGATTACTATTGCGGCAGGACAATGCCGATTTGAGGCTCACACCGCTGGCGCATGAGTTTGGGCTCATCGACCAGCAGCGGCTGGCAAGTACTGAGCAACGGCGGGAACAACTGACACAATTAACCAACTATTGCCAAAGTCATCAATGCGATAATCTTAAATTGGAGCAATGGTTGAAACGACATGATTGCCACTGGCGCAAATTGCCTGACGAACATCGTCACCAGTTTGATGACTCAATCTGGGAAATGCATGAAACCAATCTGAAATATGCTGGCTACATCGAGCGCCAGCAAAGAATGATCGTGCAGGAGCGTGATTCACGGCAACGGAAAATTCCAAGAGATTTTGATTATGCGGCAATGCCTGGCTTGAAAAAGGAAACTGTCCAAAAGTTACAGCAAATACAGCCTGCAACTTTAAGTCAGGCATCCAGGATCAGTGGCATTACACCTGCGGATATCAGTCTGCTGGGAGTGTGGCTCAGCAAAACAGGCCAAGCTCGGCTACCCACTCAAAAAGAAGTTTCAGAAAGTTAACTACTACTTTTTAAGTATTTCTTAAATAACTAGTAGACAACAACTTATAAAATTATTTTGCTTTCCTCGATTTTTTCGCTAGCAATAAGTTAAGATAATCAAGGATATCACAAGGAATGCAGATTTGGCTATATTTTGGGGAGTTGATCGTCGGGCTCGTGGTGCTCTATTTCGGTGCTGAATGGCTGATTAAAGGTGGTGCCAGAATTGGCATGCGTTTAGGTATGACGCCGCTGGTTATTGGCTTGACCATAGTCGCATTTGGTACTAGTGCCCCGGAATTAGCCGTTTCGATTGGGGCAGCCCTCAAGGGGGTTGGAGGGTTGGCTGTCGGCAATGTCGTAGGATCCAATATTTTCAATATATCTGTAGTATTAGCTGTATGTGTTCTTATACGTCCCCTGACTGTAAAGGTCCAGCTGATTCGTTTCGATATCCCGTTGCTGATCGTGCTCTCTTTTCTGATTGCCTACATGTTGCGCGATGGAGCTATCTGCCGTCTGGAAGGGGGTTTTCTGACTCTAGGCATCATCACATATACCGCTCTGAGCTATTATTTGGCACGTCAGAAACCGGCCGCTGAAGTGCTGGAGGAATTCGAAGGAGATATGCCTGAACTGCGTGGCTCTCTCTGGGCTGATTTCGGCTGGCTCGCAATGGGCATGCTGTTTTTAGTGGGCGGTTCTCATCTAATGGTCATGGGATCCTGTGGAATTGCACTAGAATTAGGTATCAGCAAGACTGTCGTCGGCCTGATTCTAGTCGCTCTGGGAACGAGTTTGCCCGAAGTAGCCTGCAGTGTCATGGCCGCCACCAAGGACAAAGGCGATATCGCCATAGGTAACATCGTCGGATCCAGCATCTTCAATTTGCTCGCTATATTGGGTGCTACGGCTTTGATCAATCCATTCCAGGCTGAAGATCTGCAGGCTCTTGAGTTGGTCTTTATGGTAGGTTTGGCCGTTTTCCTGTTTCCTCTGGCGCGTACTGGCTACAGCTTGCGACGCTGGGAGGGGATCATCTTACTGGTCATCTATTTTACTTTTCTGGCATTGCGCTGGCCGGTATGAAAATGATCGATCTCACCCGGTTACTCACACGCTTATAATTAAAGAATTTTTATCTAAGCTATATTTCTTATTCTTAAGCATGTGCATAATTTAAACAGTGTATGTTCTTCACTGTAATGACTGGTGTTCCACGGTGAAACTCAGCTGTGAATAATGCCGAACAAATGGCCAACAAGTCTGCTGATCGCTAGACTAGTGCCAGTTTGTTCATACTCATTCACAGTTGCTACACACTTACTCCGAAACTTATTCGCGGGAGTCGCGCTTCGATATAACAAAGAAACAATTGCCGAACTTGACGTTAAACTTAACGTCGACGTAACTAAAGGTGATGCAAAAAATTCCAATTGAGGATGGGTATGCCGATGTACTGGCTAAAGCCATGCGTGGTCATGGACTGGAGCCCGCCCAGCTAGCGCGCTTGGCAGGGGTATCAGAAAGTAACCTTAATGCTTCGTTGGCAGGGACATATGAAAATAATATTGCGGAACAATTAGCCCGGGTATTGGGACTACAAGCATTAGCACTGCAAGCATTGGGTCGGGGAGACTGGTATCCTGAGGTGCAAATGCCACCAGGTATGGCGATGCATACCAGCAAATACGGCAGCATGCTGGTCAATGCTTATTTATTATGGGATCCGGCCAACAATCAGGCAGCATTATTTGATACTGGTGCCGAGGTGCAGCCGCTGCTGGATCAAGCGACCAGACTGCAATTGAAAATAGGCTACTTGTTTCTGACCCACGAGCACGCTGACCATTTCGATGATCTGGAAAAGGTGATCCAGCAAACTGAGGCTTCTGCCTGGATAGCAGAAGAGGGCGGTATGCCGGAGCTTAATCATTTCGAATGGGGAAAGTCATTTTCTATCGGAAATTTGACTGTTGAAACCCGGCGTACCACCGGGCATTCACAAGGAGGTACTACCTATGTGGTGACTGGTCTGGAGAAAAACGTAGCGATTGTCGGGGACGCGATCTTCGCCGGGTCGATGGGTGGCCCCAAGATCGATTATGCGGAGGCCTTGCGCACTAACCAGCAAGCCATATTTTCTTTACCCGATGAGACTATTCTTGCCCCGGGTCATGGTCCGTTGACGATGGTGGGCGATGAAAAGCGCTGGAACCCGTTTTATCAGGCCAGCCTGCCGCAGGGTAATAGTTAATGGCAAAACCCTATCAGTTGAAGCAACGAGCTACCTCCGGACTAAAGACCGGCATCGACTTTGCTGCTGAGCTGAATCCGCAACAGTTGGCAGCGGTAACCGCACCGCCGGGGGCCTCGCTGGTGATTGCAGGGGCGGGCAGTGGCAAAACGCGGACTCTGACCTATCGTGTTGCTTACCTCCTCGAGCAGGGGTTTCAGCCACATGAGATCCTATTGCTGACTTTCACCAATAAAGCGGCGCGCGAAATGCTCGAGCGAGTGACCGATCTGATTGCTGCCGACCTGCGCGGGATGTGGAGCGGCACCTTCCACTCGATCGGCAACCGGATGTTGCAACGCCACGCAGAGGCGGTCGGCTACCGGCCGGGATTCATGATCCTCGACCGCGACGACCAGCAGGCATTGCTTAAATTGATACTGGCCGAGCGCGCCGAAGAAACCAAACTCAAAGGATTCCCCAAGCCGACCGTGATTGCCGGGATGATGAGCCTGGCAGTCAATACGGCAACACCATTGGAGGATATTATCGATGAACGGTACCCGTATTTTCTCGAGTACGAGGAAACCCTGCTGGCGATCGCCGCAGATTATGCGCAGCGCAAACAGGTGGCCAATACAATGGATTTCGATGACCTACTGGTGCGCTCGACCAATTTGCTGCGTGATGGTGGCGAGCCAGCCGATTATTACGCCAAAAAATTCCGCGCAATCCTGGTCGATGAATACCAGGACACCAATATCATCCAGGCCGAATTTGTCGATTTGCTGGCTGCACAACACGGCCACCTGATGGTGGTCGGCGACGACGCGCAATCGATTTACTCGTGGCGCGGTGCCGACTTCCGCAATATCCTTGAATTTTCGCACCGTTACAGCGACGCCAAAACCTTTCCGATCGAATCGAATTACCGCAGCTTTCCGCCGATCCTTGAGCTGGCTAATGCCGCGATCTTAGAGAACCGGGCGCGGCTGGACAAAAAGTTGACGCCGGTGCGTACCGGCGATGCGGTGACCCCGGCAGTAGTCGAGCTGGCGACCTCGGCCGAGCAAGCGCAATTTGTCACCCAGCGGATCAGCGAACTCCTCGAGGAGGGGCTGGAGCCGGAGGACATAGCAGTGCTGTACCGGGCGCACTTTCATTCGATGGAATTGCAGTTGGAGCTGACCCGCAGCGACATCCCGTTTCGGATCACCAGCGGGCTGCGCTTTTTCGAGCAGGCCCATGTCAAAGACCTCGCCGCCTTCG
>CAZHRP010000078.1:0-10054 GCA_964535055.1 uncultured Chthoniobacteraceae bacterium | reverse complement strand
GTATTTAGCTCAGTGGTACTAATAACCCGTCCGGCTTGGTCCTATTTTTTCTTTTTGCTGCGAGGCAGTCATGCGTGGCTGCCGATTATGCGGTGACTAGAAAAATAACCAATTTATACTTCAAAGTATGCCGGCTTTCAGGGTTGGTCTACCCCTATATGTAGAGGTCAGAGAATGCGTTGCAAATACGCATTGTTCCTGATACAGATTAGCGATGTTGGTTTCGCCGGAAACCATGATGACGCGTTGCGTCATTATTCTTCTGGTGATCCCAGCGCGGCGGAACCACCCGTACCCATTCCGAACACGGAAGTGAAACGCTGCAGCGCCGATGGTAGTGCATCTAGAGGTTGTGCGAGAGTAGGTCGTTGCCAGTCTTATGAACCCTGATCCGGGAAATCGGATCAGGGTTCTTTTTTTGCCTGGACACTTAAATCGTGATCGTGATCGTAATCGTATTTGTGATCGAAAAGATGACTTATAAAAATATCTAAAAAAGGTATGAGCAAATTCATGGCGAGTATTGGTCAGTGATATTTATGCCCGGGCTAGCGACACAATTTGCTGAAAGCAACAGCGGTGGAGTGCGGACTTCCATGTCCGCCGAGCTATATCACTAAGGCAAAGGTACCGCCTATGCTTGAAGAAGCCGCGATTAAATCAACCACGAAGCTACAGCTAATTGGCGGCAGTCCTGGACAAACTGCCATCCCTGAAAGCCGGAGCTGACGGGTAGATCCAGGAGTGGATTGAAGACTATTCCAAATCGACTCCAACTTGAGTGGCACCTCCGGCGTCGCAGAGATGCTACTCCAGAACCATGCCGGATACATCGAATTATTACCAGCTCTGCCAGAGTAGTGGGCGGTGGATTTGTCGTCGATATCCAATGGAACGACGGCAAACTGCATAATGCAGTGATCCGCTCACTGGCCGGACAACCCTGCACTGTTCGTTACGGTGATAAAAATTTGAAATCGATCTTGCTCGGGGTGAGAAACGCCAGTTCTCTGCTGCTGACTTTGCCCCCTGAACCACCTCATAATCTGTAGCACTGGCAAAGAAGCTGACGAACACTCACAGAGTGTTGCTCAGGTCCGCCACATCAGGGTGTCCTTGCGGAAGTGTTCGTCATCGCGTTCAGGGTAGTCGATGGTGTAATGTAAGCCACGGCTTTCCTTGCGTTGCAGCGCGGAATCGACGATCAGGCTCGCGACAGTGACCAGATTGCGCAGCTCGAGAAGTTCGGTGCTGACTTTGAAGTTCCAGTAGAACTCATGGATTTCATGTTGCAGGTTACGTAACCGGGTTGCGGCACGCTGGAGCCGTTTATCGGTGCGGACGATACCGACGTAATCCCACATCAGGCGCCTGATTTCATCCCAGTTGTGGTATATGACGACCATCTCGTCGACATCGCTGACGTTGCCGCTTTGCCATTCAGGCGGGTCGGAAACCGGTGAGTTGCCATTAGCCAGCGGTACCGCTTCAAGCATGTCGAGGTGTGCGCGGTGGGCAACCACTACAGCTTCCAGCAGTGAGTTGCTGGCCAGGCGGTTGGCGCCATGCAAGCCGGTCGACGCCACTTCGCCCACGGCATAGAGCCCACGCAGGCTGGTGCGCCCGTTGACATCAGTCTTTACCCCGCCGCACTGGTAGTGCGCTGCCGGCACCACTGGGATCGGCTGGCTGGCAATGTTGATCCCAAACTCTGCACAGCGTTCAAAAATATTGGGGAAGCGTTCGCGCAAGAATTCCTCTGACTGGTGGGTAATATCCAGGTAGACACATTGTTCCCCGGTGCGCTTCATTTCGGCATCGATCGCCCGCGCTACCACATCGCGCGGCGCCAGGGCACCTCGCGCGTGATAATCTCCCATAAATTCGCGCCCGTTGCTGTCGATCAACCTGGCCCCTTCACCACGTAAGGCTTCGGTGATCAGGAACGACCGTGCTTCGTGATGGAACAGGCAAGTCGGGTGAAATTGGATAAACTCCATATTAGCGACTGTCGCCCCGGCGCGCCAGGCCATCGCGACACCATCACCAGTCGCAATTGCCGGGTTGGTGGTATACAGATACACCTTACCGCAGCCGCCGGTTGACAGGACGATGCGATCACTGCGGATGGTTTCGACCTTGCCACTGTCTTCGTCTAAAACATAAATCCCGATGCAGCGATTACCGGTTGCCATGCCCAGTTTGCCGGTGGTGATCAGGTCGATACCAAGATGGTTTTCAAACAGACTGACATTCGGGTGAGCCCGTACCGCCGCCAGCAATTTGTTTTCGATTTCACGGCCGGTCACATCGCGCGAATGCAGCACGCGGCGTTTCGAGTGCCCTCCCTCTTTACCCAGATCCAACTCGGTGACGCCCTCACTCAATTCGCGTTCGTCAAATTCGACACCCAGCTCGATCAGCTCGCGAATGCGGGCCGGCCCCTCGCTGACTACCGTGCGCACTGCTTCGTCATAGCACAAGCCATCGCCCGCCTCCTTGGTATCCTTGATGTGCAGCTCAAAGGAATCTTCAAGGCTGGTCACACAAGCCACCCCGCCCTGGGCATACATCGTGTTGGATTCCTCGCCGGCACGCTTGGTAACTACCGCCACGGTACCATGTGCCGCTGCCTTCAAAGCAAAACTCAACCCGGCAATCCCACTTCCCACTGCCACAAAATCATATTTCTTCATGCCTAACCTGACTTAATGATATTAACGGTACTGTCCCGGCTTCAGATGGGAAGGCGAAATCATAGGCCATTAAATAAAACTGCTAATACAAAATCCGAGCATTATTTTGGCTTAGCAATTGGACAGACGTCAGCCATCGGGTTGCTTTAGCTGGATATTATCAATCAGGCGGGTGGCCTTGAGGCGGATTGCACCGAGCGCAACGACACTTTGGCTTGCATCTGTGGGGGGGCCTAATGAGTTACCGTCAACGACTTCGAGGTAATCGAGTTCTGCCAGTGGTGATTTCTTGATTTCCTTTTTGCCTGCCTTGATCAAAGCTGACAATTTGTGTTCACCGTCCAGCCAGGCGGTATGAATTGCCAGCAATGCCTGGCGCAAGCAGAGGGCTTGTTGGCGTTCTTCGGGCGACAAATATTTGTTGCGCGAGCTCATGGCCAGTCCGTCCGGTTCGCGGACCGTCGGGGCAGCTACTATTTTTACCGGCATATCCAGGTCGCGGACCATCCGACGGATGATTGCCAGTTGCTGAAAATCTTTTTCACCAAATACCGCACAATCAGGCTGGATAAGTTCAAACAATTTAGCAACAACTGTGCAAACTCCGCGAAAATGCCCCGGACGCGCAGCCCCGCACAACCCGGAAGACAGTTGCTCTTCATTGATCCAGACCGAATGGTCACGCTTATACAAACCGTCTGCTTCCGGCCGGAAAACAAAGTTCACTCCGGCACCCTCGCACATCCGGCGATCCTGTGGCCACGGTCTCGGGTATTTTTGCAAATCTTCATCAGGTCCAAATTGGGTTGGATTGACATAGATACTGACTACGACTGTGCCAAATTTACCGGCCAGTTTGCGGGCGCGCTGGATGAGTTCCAGGTGACCGGCGTGCAGTGCGCCCATAGTTGGGACCAGCAGCAGCGGTGATGAGACATCTAGCAGCAACTGCCGAATCCTGCGCTTACTACCGGTTACTTGCACGGCGTTAAACCCGCTGCTGGTTGAGGCACGGCTACCGGGGTGTCCCAATTTGCCTGACTGGTTGCCTCGGCTGCGGGTGCTTGCTGTACCGGTAAGCACAGTCCACTGGCCAGGCAATTGCCCGAATGGCGGCTGGAGTGCGCACCCAGCACCGAAATGATTGCTGCGGCCACTGCTATCACCCGAATAGATAATTGTGGATTCACGATTGAAGCGTCTCATAACTCATTGAGCTTATCAAATTGAGACTAAAGGTTTTTTTAGAGAAAACCTGGCAGGCACTTGCATCCACAGTCCCTGTGTGTCAGTACATTTGCATGAAATTAGCAAAGTTTGTACTAACTACCGGATTGATTATGTTTGGATTATTTAGCAGCCACGCCGAACCACTCGCTGTCGGAGCGCCGGCACCCGAGTTGAACGTCACTCTGGATGATGGCTCACAAGCACAACTGGCGGATTACTATAAATCTGGTCTGACGTTTATATTTTTCTACCCCAAAGCCAGCACTCCCGGCTGCACCGCTCAGGCTTGTAGCTTGCGCGATGCTTACGAGAAAATTCAGGCAGCTGGAGTCCAAATTCTGGGAGTTAGTTCTGATGGTACCGAGGCTCAGCAAAAATTTCGCAGCAAGCAGTCCCTGCCTTACCCGCTAATTGCAGACCAGCAAAAGAAAGTGATTGAAGCATTTGGGGTACCAACCAAAATGGGCTTTGCCTCACGCCAGGCATTCCTCGTCAAGGACGGCAAAATCGTATGGTGCGACCTGTCGGCTGCTACCAAGAAGCAAGCTGATGACCTGCTGGCAGCGCTGGATAAACTATAAGCGTGCTCAGTAGCTAAGCAGTGACTCGACCGGACGCGGCGCCAACCGCTGGCGCCCGCCCAAGTCAGTCAGTTCAATCATAAAGATGGCGATAGCGACTTCGCCGCCAAGTTGTTCGACCAGCTTGCAAGCAGCCTCGGCGGTGCCGCCGGTAGCCAACAAATCATCGATGACAGCTACCCGCTCGCCAGCCACGATCGAGTCGCTATGCATTTCGACAGTAGCGCTGCCATACTCGAGGTCGTAGCTGGCAGAAACTGTCGCTGCCGGCAGCTTGCCGGCCTTGCGTACCGGTACAAACCCGAGTTCCAGTTCGATAGCTGCTGCCGCACCAAATAAAAACCCGCGCGCGTCAATGCCAACCAACTTGGTAACATTGGCCTCGCGGCATTTATTAGCGAATAAAGTGATCGTGTGTCGCAGCAGCAACGGCTCTGCAAGTACCGGTGTAATATCACGAAATAAAATTCCGGGTTTCGGGAAATCCGGCACTGCCCGCACGCGCATCGCTAGTTGTTCATCTAATGTCATGCTGAATTTGGTAGCTGGCGAGCGACCCAGCGTCAATCTTGCTCTCGCACTTGGAGAATCCTGCTGCCAGCGTATATAGTAGAAATATGCCAGATCAGGAATCCCATAAATCGCGCCCGGACTTGCGTGCCCGCCTGCACGAGGTCCCGCACAAGCCCGGCGTGTACCTGATGCGCGACCGTCTGGATCGAGTGATTTACGTCGGCAAGGCCCGTGACCTGCGCAAGCGCCTGGCAAACTATTTTGTGCCATCGCGCAAGACCGCCGCCGACCTGAAAACCCGGGCACTCATCTCCAGTATCTGGAATTTTGAATACCATACCGTGTCCAATGACCCGGAATCGATTCTCCTGGAGGGGCGACTGATCAAGCAGTTCCGCCCGAAATACAATGTCAGCTTTCGTGACGATAAACGCTTCCTGCTGGTCAAAATCAACGAGCAGGATCCGTGGCCACGCTTTCAACTGACCCGCGTCCGCAAAGATGATGGCGCACGCTACTTTGGCCCGTTTCCGCATAGCGGTGCCCTGCGCAGCACGTTACAGTGGATGCAAAAAGAATACGGCCTGCGTTCGTGTCGGCCACGGGTCCCCGGTGAAAATGATTACAAGCATTGCCTGGACCATGTGATCAAACGTTGTACCGCGCCCTGCATCGGCAAAATTAATCGTGACGACTACCTCGAGCGTGTCCGCCAGGCCTGCACCTTCCTCGAAGGCAAAAGCCGCGAAGCCTTGTCAGCGTTGGAATCAGAGATGCAACAAGCTGCCGCGAAGCTCGATTTCGAGCGTGCCGCAGCACTCCGCGATATGCTTGACTCACTGCGCCGAACAACGAAGTCGATGAAACGCTTTACCCGCAGTGACCTGCCCGGTGCCGTCGACCCGGTGGCTGATATGCGGGCGCTTAAAGATGCCCTGCAATTGCCCAACCTGCCCGGGCATATGGAATGCTTTGATATTTCCAATATCTCGACTACGCATGTGGTAGCCTCGATGGTCTGCTTCCGTGATGGAGTTCCTGACCGTGCCAGCTATCGCCGCTACCGGATTAAGTCGGTCTCTGGCCAGGATGACTTTGCCAGCATGGCGGAAGTGGTCCGTCGTCGCTACACACGCGTGTTGCGGGATGCCGCTGCTGCCAGCAACGATGACTATACTGACACCCAGTTGTCGGCTGCTGAAATCATGCAGCGGGTCACTGGCTTGCCTGACCTGATCATCGTCGATGGCGGCAAAGGACAGCTTTCTAAAGCCAGCGGTGAGTTGCAGCGCCTGGGGTTACACGACTGCGAGGTCATCGGACTGGCTAAAGAGTTTGAGGAAATTTACCGCCCCGGCCGTCCGTTGCCGCTGCGCCTGCCAGCCGACTCCGGTGCACTCAAATTACTCCAGCGGATCCGCGATGAAGCTCACCGGTTCGCCAATGGCTACCACCAGTTATTAATGAAGCGCCGTATTTCAGAAAGCCTGCTGGATGATTGTCCCGGGGTCAGCCAAAACCGTAAAGCAGCCCTGCTTAAGCATTTTGGAACGATCAAAAAGATCCGTGAAGCGAGTGCCAGGGAACTCCAGCAAGTCGAAGGCGTCGGAGCAAAACTTGCGGCAGAGATCGTAAAATTCCTTGAGCAACGCGCATGATGAGGCAAGCTGTGCTAGTGACCACACGATTTATTGTGAATTGCCGACTGATACTTTGCGTATTGGTGGTGTGCCTGGCGACTTTAGCTTGTCCCTTGCGTGGACAAATTTCTGATGACACCATCATCACGCCGACCTGGGAAACCCAGAAGCAAACCCGCATGTACGTGCTGGGAATTCCCGCGCCCCGCGGGCAGATCACCGACCGGCATGGCGAGCCATTTGCAGTCAGCCGCATCAGTTACAACTTGAGCGTGCGATTTCCCGTACCGCTGAACTTTTCAGAGGGTGCAGCGATCGCTTATACCCGCCAGCAAATTGGCTTGGCAGAAGGCATCCTGCAGCGACCGATTGCGATCAATGACCGGCGCATTGTCGAACACTATCGCAACCGTGGCCTGCTGCCGCTGGAAATTGTCCAGGATCTGAAACCGCGCGAACTCGATGCGCTGCAGAATAATAATTACCCGGGGTTGGAATTGCGCCCGGTATATTTGCGCTTCTACCCGCAGGGCCCGTGCGGGGCGCACATGATCGGATACGTCGGACGCATGGGCAAATATTCCACCAAACCGATCCGTAACAATGAGTTGCTATGGCCGGAATTTGAAGGCCGTGATGGTATCGAACAAACATTTAACTCACAGTTGACCGGTAGCGTCGGTCAGATGAATTTAACCTTTGACTCGGTTGGCAACAAAAGTTCCGAAGTCATCTCGATCCCGCCACAAGCCGGCCACAATGTGGTGACTACTCTCGACCTGAGGTTCCAGCAGGCAGCAGAGAATATCCTTGCTGAAGATACCAAGCGTGGCTCTCTGGTGCTGCTCGACCCGCGCAATGGTGACATCCTGGCCATGGCATCGTGGCCGGTCTACAATCCGAATACCTTCGTGCCATTCATATCCTCGGATCAATACCAGGTACTGCAGGAAGATCCGGACATTCCATTGTTGCCGCGGGCTTTTCGGTCATCCTATCCGGCGGGTTCGATCTACAAGGTAATTACAGGGGTCGCAGCTTTGGAAAGTGGGGCTATTGGACGCTACGATGAATTCCCCTGCCCGCCAGCGTTTTATCTGGCCGGCTTGACATTTCGCAACTGGAAAGATTCCCATGCCGGTAACTTGAATTTTGCCGAAGCCCTGACCCAATCGTGCAATACCTGGTTTTATAAGGTCGGCATCAAAACCGGCAAAACTGCTTTTATCGACTGGGCTCAGCAATTTGGCATGGGTGCTAAAACCGGTATCCCATTACGTGCAGAGAGTAGTGGCAGAATCCCGACTGATGAGTATATGGAGCGGGTCTATGGCCGCCCGATTCTCGATGGTGACATGGCCAATATGTCGATTGGCCAAGGTGATATACTTGTTTCTCCGTTGCAGATGGCACAGCTGATGATGGTCGTGGCCAATGGCGGATCGCTGTACCAGTTGCGCCTCGTTTCACAGGTCCAGGATTTTAATAATAAAATTGTCACCGGCTACAATGTGCGGTCACGGGCGCAGGTTAATATGCGCCACGAAACACTGGTGGAATTGAATCAGGGCCTCTACGATGTAGTGCATAGTGGCAGTGGTACTGCCGGTCGTGCACGTGTTAAAGGCCTGCAGGTCTGCGGCAAAACCGGCACTGCCCAATGGGGGCCGAAGCGCAAAGAAAAAACTGCAGCCTGGTTTATCGGCTACGCCCCGCGTGACGAACCAAGGTATGCTTTTGCAGCTATCTATGAGGGTGGTCTCAATGAAGACCCGCACGGTGGCTCCCACGCTGCGCCATTGGTCAGTAAACTGCTCAAAGAAGTACAGAAAATTGAAACGGAACGCCAGGAAGCAATTGAGGCCGCAGCTGCCGCCCAGCAGGCTGCGCTGAAGGCCGAAGCCGAAGCTGATGCCAACCCCGAAACGGAAGCCGACCAGCAGGAACCGGACCGCAGCGGGTAGACGGGACATTTATTGAGATGGCCCTTGCAGGCTTCGAAATCAGCACACTAAACTATTCTTTGGCCTGCACTCCATCTGTCACTCCCAGCCAATGTGCATGCAGATAGATCTTGATTCATGATGAAACAGATTAAGCATATTTCTTCTGGCTGTCCGGCGCGGGTGCCGAAGAGCTGGAATTATGCCCGGCCTGGGAGCAGCGCAAATATGTCGCTTATGCTGCTACGGTATTGGTGCCAACCATTTTTGCCTTCATTGCCTGTGCCTATGCCCAGCGGAAACAGGACTCTGCAGAAAAAATCGCAGTTGTCGAAAAAGATATCGAGCGCCAGCGGGATCGTTGGAACAGGTCGTTTCAGGCAGAGTTTCTAGTTGAGGGGCAGCAGCAAAACAAGTCCGGGGATACTGATTCTGCCGCTAATCGGGCGGCGGCTGAACTGGAAAAGAAAATCGATAAAGCAGTCGCCCCTTATCGTGAGCAGATTGCTGAAATCGAGAGTGAACAGGAAACCGTAAGCGCAGACTACATCAAGTTGCAGCAGGAACTGGATTACTGGCAACGTGAGTTCGAGCGCGAAGTGAATGGCCAGCGCAGCGGGATTGTCGGACTTGGCCCCCGGGCCCGCAGTATTCGCGATGATCAACTCGAATGGCGGCGGGCCGAGTCGCGTCGACTTTCGGAGCAACTGGACTCACTGGCCGCCCGCAAACAACAAACTGAAGCTCTGGTCGCAGGCACGAATTGCCGAACTCAGGGACATGGTGCAACGCCAGCAGGCGGAACAATTTGTCGAACAGCAAAATGCATTGCGTGAAACCATCTCGCAACAAATTGATACCCGCCTGGCTGAACTGGGACTACTACAGGGAGAATTAAAAGAGCTGTCACGCAATGAAGCAGCACGGATCGAGGCACTGCGTAATGAGCCGCGCCAGGATCTTCTGACGCAAACTCTCGCCCTGCATGATCTGTTTCTCAAAGGTGCCGAAGGAGGCCAATTTGCACTGATTGCCTACCTGGTGCTCGCCCTGCTGTTCCTGGTCGTGGATACCATCCCGATCGTGCTCAAGTTCTTTTCCAAACCAGGCCCATACGACACTATGGTGGACCGCGACGAACTGACCTACGAAAGTGAACGCGAAGCTTTCCTCAAAGGATACAAACAATATATGCAGCAGCTTTCCGGTGGAGGCTTGCTGAACCTGACTGCCAACCGTCCGCTCGAGCGGGCGCTAGTCGATGGAGTCGACCGCTCGCGGGTCGCTAAAGAATTTCTCGAGTCGTTACTGGAGCTGGAAAAAGCCTTCGAATCCCGCATCCGGGCGGAACGTGAAGCTATCAAAAGTGGGGTTATACCTGAGGACCGGGCCGCAATGCTAGCCCGGATCAATCACAAGCCATCTATCGTAGTGAGGCGCAGACCCCGATG
>CAZHRP010000077.1:8864-10057 GCA_964535055.1 uncultured Chthoniobacteraceae bacterium | reverse complement strand
TTTCAGCTTTTCAGTGTTTCAGATTTTCAGCCTTCGTGGTTCGGGAAGACTGGTGGCTTGGTGCCGGCTTTGAAGGCCTCGATGTACGCATCAGCGAAGTCGAGTGCCTCCCCGATGACTTTTTCCATGTCCATGTAGCGGTAGGTGGCGAGGCGACCGAGGAAAGAAACTCCAGTCGTCTGTTCCGCCAGGCTGTGGTATTTATTCAATAGCTCCTTGTCTGCTGCCAGCCGTTTCGGGTAGTATGGGATATCATCAGGTCCGGTTTCCTGGCTGAACTCGCGAAAGGCCACGGTACGATCATATTCCTCCCACGGCGCAAAGTGTTTATGCTCGTGGATCCGAGTGAACGGCACTGATTCCTCCGTATAATTGACAACCGCATTCCCCTGGTAATCGGCAACCTGCGTGTCAATCCTCTCAAAGGTTACCGTGCGGTAGCCCAGCCGACCCTCGCTGTGGCGGAAGTAGGCATCAATCGGCCCGGTGTAAAATACATGGTCAAATTCAGCAGCACCCTCAGCAGGATCCCATTTTCGGCTGAGTTCAACCGAGATCTGCGTGTGGTCCAGGATCGATTGCACGATCGCCGAGTAGCCGCCACGCGGGATCCCCTGGTATTTTTTGTTGTAGTAGTTGTCGTCGTAACTGAAGCGCACCGGCAGTCGCTTCAGCACTGAGGCCGGCAATTCTGTCGGCTCGACCCCCCATTGCTTTTTGGTGTAGCCGTAGAAAAAGGCGCGATACAGATCTTCACCGAGGAATTTTAATGCCTGCTCCTCGAAATTTTGCGGGTCGCTAATGCTGCTGTCACCTTTTTCGGCAATGAATTCCCGCGCTTCCTCAGGGCTCATCGTTGTACCAAAGAATTGGTTGATCGTGTGCAGGTTGATCGGCAGGGAAAAAACCCCGCGTGAATTGACGGCCTTCACCCGGTTGACGAATGGCCCGAATTCCACATGCGAATTCACGTACTTCCAGACCCGCTCGTTGTCGGTATTGAAAATGTGCGGGCCATACTTGTGGAGCATCACGCCGGTTTCCGGGTCGCGCTCGGTATGGCAATTCCCGGCTATATGCGGGCGCTCATCGTACATGGTAATTTGCGCGCCGGTCCGCTGGACCAGTTCGCGCGCCAGCACAGCTCCCGAAAAGCCGGCACCGATGATAAGATAGTTTGGTTGCTGCGACAT
>CAZHRP010000077.1:0-8764 GCA_964535055.1 uncultured Chthoniobacteraceae bacterium | reverse complement strand
CACCAGATTGCGCGGACGCCATCTTTCCAGCCGATCTTTTTGCCCTCGGCGTAGGTGCGGCCGTGGTAGGAGATGGCCACTTCGTAGATGCGCACTCCCTGCTTGGCTACCTTGGCGGTCATCTCCGGTTCGATCCCGAACCGGTCCTCTTCGAGATCGAGTCGCTCAAGGACACTTTTGCGGAAGACTTTATAGCATGTTTCCATATCGGTCAGGTTGAGGTTGGTGAACATGTTCGAGAGCAGGGTCAGGAATTTATTACCAACCGAGTGCCAGAAATACAGCACCCGGTGTGCCTCCGAGCCAATAAAGCGTGAACCGAAGACGACATCCGCGCGGCCGTCGAGGATCGGCTGCAGCAGGCGCGGGTACTCGCGCGGGTCGTACTCGAGATCGGCATCCTGGATTAACACCGCATCACCATTGGCCAACGCAAATGCGGTACGCAGGGCGGCTCCCTTGCCACGATTCTGATCATGGCGCTTGACTACGATTTTCGACTCGCCCGCAGCAAGCTCCTGCAGTTTCTGCCAGCTCTGATCCACCGAGCAATCGTCGACGATGACCAGTTCGCTGACCTGCGGTTGCTCCAGCACAGTCGCTACAACCTCAGCTAAAGTCTTTTCCTCGTTGTAGACCGGCATCACAACGCTCAGTGACATTTTATCAGGTGAATTCATGGGTGAGGGCAGACGACTCTAACAGCTGCCAAGTGAAATGACATTATAAAACCTTCAATTACTACGGTAGGGAATAATCCACTAATTTTCACTAATTAGCACTAATAAGACGAGGTAGAGTAATTAAAGCAGACGCTGAGGACAGCGTCCCTCCCGCATCATCCGAAAACTTATAACTTATAACCAATAACAGATAACCTTTAACCTAAAACTCCCATCCCCTCACATCGGCTTGACCCAGGCATTGCGAAAGCGGATCGGGTGGCCGTGGTCTTGCAAAATAATTGGCCCTGCTTCTTTGCGCGGTGCCTGCTTACGATCTGCTTCCCGATACTGGGTAATCTCCCGCAGCTCGTAATTGGTATGAATGGGCACCCCATTATGCAAAACTGATATGACCGGATTTTCCAGCAACTCACCATCCTCCGCATAACGTGCTGCCCGAAAGGTTATGTCGTAAGTCTGCCACGATCCGGGCGGGTAACTGGCATTCACTTTTGGCGGTGAGACCCGGTAGAGCGCTCCAGCCTCGTCCCACATTCCCTGGCTGCCATAACTGTCAAGGATTTGCACCTCGTAAACCTCCTGAATAAAAATTCCACTGTTAGAGCGACCCTGACCGGAATTACCCGGCTCGTACGGCAGCTGAAACTCAATATGGATTTCACAATCACGGAATGTCTCTTTCGTTCGCAAATCACCACCTGCCTTGTTACCGCGCCTGCGTGGAAACGCTTCAATCACACCATCTTCAATGACCTTCCAGGTTGCGGGTTTGTCCTGACCGTGTTGCCATTTTTCGACACCATCGGCAAACAACTCGATAGCGCCTTCTGGGGCAGGCTTGCCAAGCGTTGGTGACTGGCGTTCTACCTTTTCAAGCTGCAATGGGACTTCGACGTCTTTGCCCTTGATTTTAACCAACTGGCTGCCGCTGATTTTACCGTCTCGGACTTCCAGCTGCCAGCCGCTCTTTTCAATATTGAGTCCACCATTCTGTAGTTTTTGCAGATCCTCAAGCAACAGGAATGCACGCTTATCAAATTCGTTGAGCACTTGAATCTCAAACTGGTCATTGGCCCTGCCGACAACCCGAACGGCGAGCGAACTATTGATGGCTGCCGACGAACCTTTAGGTGATTCTGTAAAGCTGCCAATATAGTCACCCATCAACGCCGGTGGCTCTGCCGACATCATTGCCGAGGTCCCAAATAGACAGGTAATGAGTGTTATAAGTCGCAAGTCAGTCATGGTTAATCTAGTCGATTGTTGTTGAGTCATGTAGAGCATCGTGCCGATCATCCCGCATGACAAGTATCGAATCATCATGGCCCAAGCACGCCAGCATTGTAATTTCCGGCTGGCTGGCCAGAAAGCCACGAACTTCTTCGGCAGTCATCAGCATGCAGGCAGTGGAATAAGCATCAGCAAGCGCTGCCATGGGATGAGCCACCCAGATGCGCAGAAATTGTGGATGAAACTGCTCCTGCAAATCAGGATGAACAAAATGCTGACCTTGAATAGCGGTTCCTGATGCGCTGACGGCGCCCTTCTGCAATTGCCAGTCATGACTGCTTCTACCATGCATACTGATTTGCCAGCTTCCATTACCTGCCGCCCGATGCGTGCTGGCTCCAGCCGAAACTAATGCTTCCCGTACCCCATGTTCGAGCAGCAGTTGTGCCATGTGATCAAGGGCAAACCCTTTACCAATTCCTCCCAGGTCCAACTCGCGCCCTGCTTCTACGCAAGTGATGCGCGGGTGATCCGGAGCAATACTAAAACTACCATGCAATGGTGATGCATCAGATGTACCTTCTTTCATGCTGATCATCTGCCGACCAAGCGAGACATCAAATAACCCCGCAGTCGCAGCATATGCATCCATAGCAAGTTGGAGGCAATCGTAAGTCTGCTGATGAACCAGCAGCGACTCTCCACTACGCAGCGCGTTCAACCTGCTTATATCACTGTCAGGGCGGTAGCGGCTTAATCTGCCCTCCAATTGATCGACAAGTTCGAGGCAGGCCCCGGCTGCAATGGCAGCCTGCTGTTTCTCCATCCCACGCAGACGCACGCTAAATGTGGTTTTCATGCCTTCTGTGGCAAAGCTGTATTCTGGCTGTGGCATTGTCACTATTTGCTCATATAATCCTGCCACAGATCGTGCCTGATCCCGACCATCAGCGGCACCTCGTAACGCAATCCGCGTGGCAGCCAGACATGCGAATCCGGATACTCCGTAATCGAGTTGTCTACCACCAGTAGCAATGGATAAGACTCGGCTGCCGCCGGTAATTCCGGCCAGTACCCAAAACGCCCAACGTCCCGCAAATACCAGGGCAGCGGCCAGTATCCCGTACCAACGACTCCGTTAACCCCATCCCGAATGTCCGGATAATCGGCAGCCAGATCCTCCAGCCAGCTTGCCAGTTTTGGTAAATCCTTACTGGTCGCTACGTAGGCATACGGCAGCCTCACATTATCTGCCAGACGGATAGCAGCCAACTGAGCACGGCTAAACTGCCAACCGACTACCAACACGACCCCAGCAGTCGCAGCCACCCGTACTGCCGGCAATGAACACTTACCAAGCCATCCCAGTCCCCACCCTGCTGCCAGACAGATATGCAACCAGCCGACCATAATCAACCACGGTGTCTTGTAGGAAATTAAGGAAAATACCAGGAGCCACAACAAACCTGCATGTACCAGAAACCGGCATTCGCGGCGCTGCTCACCCGCGGGGGCAGCAAAATAATTGACCAGTGCAAGGAGCAAAACCCCGACTTCGGTCCACCAACGGCCAAGAGCAAATTGCGGGATCAGCAGAAATTCCAGATAATACCAGAAAGGCTTCTCATGCCCTGAAGTGGTCTCGTACTCGAAGAATGTTTGCCAAAATGACTGCAGGCCGGCTAGGTTACTGCCAAATTCCGAGTAGAACACGACTACTATCAATACGAATGCGAATGCTGCGGCTGCTAGATGTCGGATGTCAGGTAATTTGATTGATCTCAGCTCATCGCGCCTGTGCAGGACGAGGTCGATTCCCCATGCCCCCAGCCAGGCAAAGATCGCAACCACAAAGGTTTCGCGAGTCGCCGCCATCGAGCCGACTGCACATCCTGCTAACATGGCAGTAGCCAATGCCGGTCGCCGCCAGTACCGCCAGAAAGAGTAAAGCGCCAAACTCGCTGCAAGCAAAAACATTGGTTCGTGAATGTACATCCGCGAGTAGTAAACCAGTAGTGGTGAACTGGCCACGAATGCAGCAGCAGCAAGCCCTGACCTGCCGCACGCAAGACACAATGCGATGGTAATCAACCCGCAGCCAGCTGCCACTCCGCGCAATGGCCCGATCATCAGTTCCTCCCAACTCTTCTGACCAAATCCAAGGTTGGACACTCCCGCACCAACCATGTGCAGCAATGGCCCGTGAAAATGTTTCGGATCAAACAATCCCTCACCCGCTAAACGGTAGCCAACGATCCGGGCCCCGGTAGCTTCATCAAAGTGCACCGGGCGCTTATCAAGCTCAGCAAACTTTAGCCAAAATCCAGCCGCCAAGACTACCATCCCAGCCAGCGTTGCCAGGATGGTCAGCCTATTCATCTGTCAAGTACTACAGAGCTGCACCAATCGCAGCACCGTAATTACTGGCCGAATACTTCGACTTCGATGTAATGGTTCATCTCGGTCGACGTGTTGCCGGCACTGTAAAGCCGCACGTGGCGACCCTTGGCACCTTTGGCATCTACGAGTTTACCAAAACGACTTTCAACATAAGGCTTCTCATTACCTTTGCCCAGTTTGGCCGAATTGTCGTAATCATTGTTGAAGATAGTTGTGACACCATCCTTGAACTCAGGGTCGTTGGAAATCTGTACAATGACGTCGTGATAGGCACGCTTCTGACTGTGGAAATGCCAGAGCCAAACAGCGGCAATAGAAGCTTCTTTCTCAAGGTCAATCTGCACCCACTGCAACCCATCCATCAATTCGACATAGTAGCCCTCGCCACCTTCTTTATCACCATCGGTTATGTAACCAAGATCACCCAGGATCGGGAAATCATCACTACCAGTAACAGGCTTGCCCTTGGACAAGAGTGTCGTACCCTCAGGAACGGAAAGCGTAGGGGCTTTCTTGGGAGCTTGTTCCAGGTTGGGAACTTTGATCGGCATCGGAGTGCCTTCAATAACCTCCGGTGGAATTTCCGTTTTCAGGGGAACTTCTGCCTGCAACGAGGCTAAGCCAAATGCGGTAACGACGACGGTAGTAAGTATGCTGTATTTCATAGTTGTTATATCTAGACGCTAGACTGCTAGCTTTGATTCATCCAATTGCAAAGTAATTTTATCTTCAGCAGCTGGATTTACCCAATAAATCGGCGCTTCTGACTCAAATGCATGGCGCGCGTCGCAGTTGAGTTTCTCCTTGCCCCTGATTGCCGCATAGAAGTTCTCTAAGTGCGGCTGATGGGGTGGCTTATTCAGGTTGCCGGGCAGTTCGTATTTTTCCGGAGCTTCAGATTCATACGACGCAATCGCACTCGCATCTTCAGCTGCAGGTGCCGGAGCATATGTCGACTTTTTCAAATATCCTTCGGCTACCAGACGCTCCCATGATGGTCCGCTCGATTCCCGGTAGATATTAGTAAATGCCGGGCGCTCAGAGATATCAATAGTACCTTCTGTGCCCTTAAAGGACTCAAAATATCCGCCGCCGGAACTGGTGGTAGTCAGTACTTGGTAGAAAGCACGGGCACCGCCACTTGGTGTATCGTATTCAAATACGCACATTACGTTGTCAAAATGCTCACGATCTTTGAAGTGGTTGCGTCCGCCGGAGGCCATTACCGATTTCGGTGTTGTCCCCAGGAACCAGTTGAAGATGTCAATCTGGTGAGCACCGAGATCAGAAATCGGACCGCCGGACAGCTCGTGGTACCAACGCCAGTTCAAAAAGCGGTGCCGTAGCTGGTCTTCTGTAAGCTCACCACTGGAACCACGATCAAAGCCGTACTTCAGCAGTGTCTTTTTATCGGGAAGGATGGTCGGTTTAGCCTGAATATCCTGTGAAGAAGACACAGCGCGATTCCACTGACCATTCATATTAATAATTTCACCACAGATCTTATTACCGTGGATCAGTTGATCAAAGGTGTAACGGTAGCGCGGGTTGGAACGCCGCTGATGCCCGATCTGACAGAGTTTCCCAGAGCTTTCAGACGCCTTTACAATGCTACGTGCACTGTCGATCGATTCGGCCATCATCTTTTCACAATAAACATTGCATCCTGCTTCCAGCGCCATCACAGTGTGCGGTGCGTGCCAAAAATCCGGTGTGGCCACGATCACCGCATCCAGATCCTTCTCCTTAGCCAACATCTGCTCAGCGTCCAGATAGCGCTGCGGGTTGTACCCAAAGTCACTGCGAATCCTGCTGAATGCCCCGCCCACACGGTCGCGCATGATATCACAAACAGCCGCATAGTAGAGACCGGGAATGTTTTTCATGGCCGCGTAAAGGACTTCATGCTGTTTGCCGCAGCCGATGAAGCCAACTTTAATAGCGTCTGTTGGTATATCGCTGGTTTTGGATGCCAGGATTGATGGCGCTCCAATTACCAGACCCAATCCTGCTGCTGATGTGTTGCGAACAAACGTTCTGCGCGTAATCGAATTTTCCATATCTTAAAATAATTGGTAAAATTAATTTATCAAGTTCACCAATCGTTACGCATACCAAACCGGTTATGCCGCACTGTAAATAGCGCCATCGCGATTAAGATAATGTGGGCAGCAAGCCAGGCGATCCCGGCATCCTGCTTAAGCAATATCAGTCCGACCGTTAAACTGGTGTATAATAGCCCCATGGCCAGCAGTGTGATGCGCGGCGCCAACCCAATCAGCATCGTGATCCCCAGCAGAATTAGAGCCGGTCCCAATACCACATTGTAGATCTTTAATGCAAATTCCGGAATTAACGGCTCGGCGAGAAATTTAGTATACAGAGATTCCGGCACTCCCTGGTATTGATTCAGACCGTACACCTTCTCGGCGGTGTCTTCGGTCAAGCCATATTCATTAGCTTCACCAGCTATCTCGACTGGCGTTGCACTCGCTTTGGTCCCGGCAAATTTTTCTATACCAGTAACCAGGGAGCGAACTCCAAGCCAGATGCGTAAGACTAGAAATCCAAAAAAGGAGCCTAAGTCCGTACGCGATGTTGATGTTGGGTAAGTAATATCAGTAGGGTTCTTGTCTTCCATAAGTAAGACTTAATTTGGTAAGGTATTTGGGAATTTTTCGCAACTTTTTTCTTTCCTTGTGCACGTCATGGTGTCGCAATGGCAATATGCATAGACTCCTGATTATCTTCATCATCATCACATTTTCCATGAGTGCCTGTTATTCGGAGTCGTGGGAGGAACGAGCCGCCAAACGATTCAAAAAGCCGGTTTCCGAAGAGGAAAAGCAAAAAATCATGGCTGCCATTCCGGCTAAAGCCAGAGTCTCCGCCCAACAACCGCGCCGGGTTCTGGTGATTTCGCGCTGCGAAACATTTATCCATACCTCGATTCCTTATGGCCAATTTATGCTCGAAAACCTGGGCAAAAAAAGCGGTGCCTTTACTACAGAACTCAACGACAGTTACGAAATCTTTACCCCTGAGTACCTGGCAAACTTCGACGGTTTGATCTTCAATAATACCACCAGCCTCAAGCTGAATAAAGACCATCAGCAGGCAATTCTGGGCTTTCTGGCTCAGGGTAAAGGGATTATTGGCATTCATGCAGCCACTGACAACTTCCAGAACTGGCACGAGGGCATTTGCATGATGGGTGGAGTCTTTAATGGCCATCCTTGGAATGCCGATGGCACCTGGGCATTCAAGTTGGATGATGCAAAACACCCGCTCAATGCGATTTTTGGCGGCAAAGGGTTTTGGCATACCGATGAAATCTACCAGTACAAGCCGGATAGCTTTCAAGGCACCGAAAACCTGCGGATTCTGGTGAGCCTGGATGTGACCAGAGAAGTCAATATCAGGCCGCTTTATAAACGCAAAAAGAATCAAAAGGAACTTTCACCGGAAGAAAAGAAGTCTGTCCGCGAAGCAGCCGCTAAGCGGCTCGTGGGCGTTTCCTGGATTCGTGAATATAATGAAGGACGAATCTATTACACCAATTTCGGACACCGTGAAGATACCAATTGGAATCCGAAAATCAACCAGCATATCCTTGATGGCATCCAGTACGCACTGGGTGATCTGGCAGCCGATGCTACACCAACCGCCAAAATGCAGGACTTGGTCGTTGCTCATGCTCCTGAAAAACCGGAGTAAATTTCTGCCAAAGTTATAAGGCTTAGCTTCAGGAAGATCACCTAACTGCGGGACACCTGCAGCCCAACTCGCGAAAGGTTGATATCAATAAAACGGGCGCGGGGGTTGGGAGGATCGGACTCCAGCGTGCTACGGATGGCCAGCGACTGTTCGGCATCGTCCGCCAATATCAGCAGGTAACCGCCACCGCCGGCACCGGCTAACTTGAGCGCCGCATACTTGCCGGAGATCCGTTCGATCAAGTCCTGAACTGCTGGTGGATTGGTGCCACTATCGAGCGCCTGGTTTAACTCCCAACTCTTGCGCACGACCTGCGTGAACATCTTCCAATTATCGCGTTGCGTAGCTTCAAAGGCTGCCCGCGCATTCTCAGCAATAGAAGCAATAATTTCCAGTACCTCAGCTTTATTCAGGAATAAGTTGCGCACGATCTCACCCAGAACACTGTGAGCCACACGGGTTATTCCAGTGTAGTAGAGCATCATGCACCCGTCGAGGATCGCTTGATCTATAAACTCACCAGGAGCACGGCGCACGACTGCTTCTTGCGCGATTCCTGGCATTGTCTCAATCAGCTTGGCGCCGGCCAACAGTCCACCATACTGATCTTGCCAACCACCACCCGAACCCAACATTTGTTCGAGCGCACTGACTCGTCGCGCAATCTCTATCTCATCCCAGCCAAGGGCACAAAAGTCTGCCAGTCCGCCCAGCAGGGTGCCGGCCAGTAC
>CAZHRP010000076.1:2200-10231 GCA_964535055.1 uncultured Chthoniobacteraceae bacterium | reverse complement strand
ATCCGGGCTAGTGCCACGGTGCCAACATTCCTCTACTACGCACGAGGCTACTCAAGACGAGAGTTGGATCTTCGTTTCTGTCATTGTAGCCACGGCGCAAGATGATGTCGTCCGGCAGCTGCCGGACTCGGTAGTCGCCGTGCACCGCTAAACTCAACTATAGCTATTCCCGTCCTTTACTCGAACAATTTGGCATACTCGCCATAGCCTTCTTCCTCGAGCTTTTCCTTGGTGATGAAGCGCAGCGATGCTGAGTTGATGCAGTAGCGTAGACCGGTCGGATTAGGTCCGTCATCGAAGACATGCCCGAGGTGCGCGTCACCGGTCGCCGAGCGAACTTCCGTGCGCACCATTCCATGGGACATATCCTTTTTTTCGATCACTTCTTTTTCGTTGATCGGCTTGGTAAAGCTCGGCCAGCCAGTTCCGGAATCAAATTTATCAATCGAGCTAAAAAGAGGCTTGCCGGAGATAATATCCACATAGATGCCGGGCTTTTTGTTGTCCCAGTATTCATTACGGTATGGCGGTTCAGTACCGTCTTTCACTGCCACTTTGTACTGCATGGGAGTTAATTTTTCTCTCAATTGTTCATCACTCATAGTTCTCGTCGATTTTACTTTAGGTTCTTGTTCGGATCCACCACTTGCTGATTTGGGCTCTGCCTGACAGGAGGACTGTGTGGTTAACAGTACAGCCATCAGAGGAAACAGATATAACTTTTTCATAACTTTTAACTTCATATTAGATACGACTGTCGGCCAGTATGGATTATTCCCGATTAGTGGTTTGGCCAGGTTGCAGGAGTGTTATTTGAGTTGCCGGAGAGGGCAGCAGACGATTCAATGATGCACATAATCCTGTCATGTCACGACGTCTAGCCATAGGTATTTACGCTTTCACAGCACTCTTTTTTGCTGTGTTTTTTGTCTGGCCGATCCTGCAAACACTGAATGGAGCATTCTTTGATACGGATGGGGCCTTTACTTTCGACTATGTCATCGAAATCTTCCACAACCCGGTCTACATGGAAGGTCTCAGCAATGCCTTTTGGCTGGCAGTCTGCGCGACCGCCTTGTGCATACTGCTGGCTTTGCCGCTGGCATTCCTGGCCGACCGATTTGATTTTCCGGGTAAGCCACTGCTGACCGCATTGGTGCTGATCCCGCTGATCCTGCCACCATTTGTCGGCGCCATCGGCGTCAAGCAAATCCTTGGCCAATACGGTGCCTTGAATGCCATGCTCACCCATCTCGGGGTACTGACTGACGGCGCTACGATCGACTGGCTTGGTCAGGGCAGGTTCTGGGGAGTGACTGTCATGATTGCTCTGCACTTGTACCCGATCCTGTATTTGAATGTTGTTGCAGCATTGGCGAATGTCGATCCCGCCATGGAAGAGGCTGCCGAAAACCTGGGCTGCACCGGGCTGCGCAAATTTTGGCGGGTGACCTTACCTTTGATAATGCCCGGCATGTTTGCCGGCGGCACTATTATTTTTATCTGGGCATTTACGGAATTGGGAGTGCCGTTGATGTTTGATTTTAACCGTGTTACTGCGGTGCAGATTTTTCATGGCATCAAAGAGATCGGTGACAACCCATTCCCCTATGCACTGGTAGCGGTGATGCTGGTCGCTACCGTCCTGCTCTATGGCGCCGGACGCTTCCTGTTCGGGCGTAATTCTTATGCAATGCTGCCGAAAGCCACCAGTGCGGGCGGAGCGCGCCCCGCCCCACCGCTCATGGCAATGCTTTGCATCGGTGCATTTTTATCGGTAACGTTACTGGCAACCATCCCGCACCTCGGCGTCGTGCTGGTCTCATTTGCCCGTGATTGGTATCAGACGGTGCTGCCGGAATCGTGGACATTTGCCCATTATGAAGCTGCGCTCGGCCACGGCCTGACCGTGCCTTCGATTGCCAATAGCCTGCGCTATGCCAGCATGTCGACGGTCGTCGATATCCTGCTTGGTATCGCCATCGCCTATGTAGTCGTCCGCACCACCTTACCGGGACGCCAACTACTGGACGCCATGGCCATGTTGCCGCTGGCGGTGCCCGGCCTGGTCTTGGCATTTGGATATGTTGCAATGTCACAGGAAGGCAGTCTATTCGAAGCTTTCAACCCGGAGAACAACCCGACCGTACTGCTGGTCATCGCGTATGCGGTACGGCGGTTGCCGTATGTTGTGCGTTCTGCCGTCGCCGGCTTCCAGCAAACTTCGGTGACCCTGGAAGAAGCAGCTCAAAACCTGGGTGCACCACCCCTGCGGGCCTTACGCAGGATTACGCTGCCGTTGATTTCAGCCAATTTGCTGGCCGGGGCCCTACTGGCCTTCTCATTTGCCATGCTCGAGGTATCAGACTCATTGGTTTTGGCCCAGAAAGCACAGGACTACCCGATCACCAAGGCGATCTATGAGCTGTTCCAGTTGCTGAGTGAAGGTCGCTTTGTCGCTTCCGCACTTGGTGTCTGGGCGATGGTCTTCCTGGCTACCACGATCATCGGCGCCAGCCTGCTATTAGGCAAGCGCCTCGGAGCCATCTTTCGGGCATAGTCACAAAATTTGCCGTAATTGTTACTGCTGAAGAATTGAAATTCAGTCATCACTCTGCCACCTTGCTAGGGTGGATATCAAAATCATCAGTACAGACTTTGACGGCACGCTGGTAAATAACGACTACTGGCCGTCATTTGTACCACAGTTGGTGGAACGGATCGAATTGTTGCGCCAGCAGGGTGCGGTCTGGGCGGTTAATACTGGGCGCTGCTTGTGGCATATCGTCGAGGGCTTGCAGACCAATCGATTTCCACATTCACCTGACTATGTTTTAACCAATGAACGTGAGGTTTTCCGCCGCTCTTCGGACCATAACAACCACGACGGCTGGGAAGACTTTGGCGAGTGGAACGCACGCTGCGCCAACGAACATGAACTGGCATTCCAGACCGCAGGCGGGTTCTTCAGCATTATCGAGTCTTATGCGATGGATAAGGGCCGCCTGCGAGTAATGCAAAACGCACAATCACTGGAAGGTCTGGTCGCGGAGACCGAAGCCGACATGGATGAGATGGTCAGCTATATTGACGAGGTGCGCACTAATTTTCCGCAGGTAAGCTACCAGCGCAATAGTGTCTATTTGCGCTTTTGCCATGTCGATTACCATAAAGGTAGTGCCCTTACCGAATTGGCACGATTACTCGAAATAGATCGCAGCAGTATCTTTGCCATTGGAGACAACCATAACGACCTGCCCATGCTGGATGGCAACGCCGCTGCCATGAATGCCTGCCCGGCCAACTCCGTACCGGAAGTAAAGTCGCTGGTACAATCTGTGGGTGGCTATATCGCCGCTGGTGATGCCAGTTCCGGGGTCGTCGAGGCGCTCGATTATTACTCGGGATGAAAAGAAAAAAACGCACTAAAATCCTGGCCACGATCGGGCCGGCTACTGGCAACGCCATGACCCTCGAACGTATGGTGGCCGCCGGAGTCAACGCGTTCCGGGTCAATTTCTCGCACGGGTCGGTTGAAGAACGGCAAAACTATCTGCAGGAACTCGATAAGGTTCGCTCGCGTACCGGCAAACCGGTTGCCACTTGTGCCGATCTGTGCGGACCAAAGATCCGTGTCGGCAAAGTGGAAAATAATAGTATCGAGCTGACGACCGGCGACGAGGTAATCATCCAGCGGCAGCCGGTATTGGGAACTCCCCAGCGAATATCGACGACCCTGCGCGAGTTGGCTGATCTGGTCAAACCGGGCGAGCAAATTCTACTGGCTGACGGCAGGTTGAAACTTGAGGTCATCGAGGTTCGCCCACCTGAAGAGTTCCGCTGCCGGATACTGGTCGGCGGCGAACTGAAAAGCGGTAAAGGCGTGAACTTGCCACAAACTGAATTACCACTGTCCGCCCTCACCGAAAAAGACCGGGCTGACCTGAATTGGATTGCTCAGCGGGATTTCGATTACATCGCGCTTTCGTTCGTGCGTGCTGCCAGCGATGTCAGAGAGTTGCGTGAGTTGCTGACAAACTTGAATTCAACTGCTCAAATCATCGCTAAAATTGAAAAACCTCAAGCACTCGAAGCAATCGATGAGATTATTGCGGAAGCTGATGCGGTAATGGTTGCCCGTGGCGACCTCGGTGTAGAAATGGATTACCCGGAAGTCCCTATTGCACAAAAAAGAATTGCCAGTAAAGCCCGCCAGGCCGGCAAACCGTGCATTATTGCCACGGAAATGCTGGAAAGCATGATCAGTGCCCCGCGCCCGACCCGCGCGGAAGTCTCTGATGTGGCAAATGCCGTACACGACCTGGCAGACGCAGTAATGCTCTCGGCAGAATCTGCAATCGGTGAGTATCCAGTAGAAACCGCCTGGGCGATGAACCGTACTCTGGTCGCCACCGAAAAGTACGTCGAAAGCTATAGCCGTCCACCATATGTCGAGCTCGAACCTGCACGCATAGCTGCCCTGGCTTCCGCCATTGACGCGATCATGGAACGGGAGGACATCGCCGCGGTAGCCATTTTCACCGATGGTGGCTTTACCACCAGAATTATCGCCAAGTTGCGCTTACGCTGCCCAGTGCTGGCCGTCTCGCCCTCCCGCCATATCGCACGCCGCTCCTGCCTGTACTACAGCATCATCGGTCGCGAGGTGTGCCTGCTCGATGAGCTGCGCTCGACCGGCGGCCTGCTGAAATATTCCAGCGTCCTGGCCCAGCAAGCCGGACTGGCAATACGCGGCGACAAGATGATCGTCATCGGCAGCTTCCCGCTCGATCAGCAAGGTGCCACCAATGGCTTGACGATCATCGACGTCGAGTGATCCAGTCGCCTCAGAAAATACAAATGCCCGCAGCCGAAAGTTGCCACTTAAGCTGCGGGCATCTGCGTAATCCGTGGTTAGAATTTACCTGCCAGATAAAAATGGTCCTGCCATTTTCATCACGTCACCGAGGTCGACATCGCCGTCCTTGTCGGAGTCGAGGAAGCTTCGCAGGATCGGGTTCATAGAGGAGGAACTACTGCTTGCTTGTGGCGGCAGGGCACCCTGTGCGGGGTTACCACCTGTCGCAGAACCTCCGGATTTCAACAGATTCATTATAATTGGCAGTACCATCGGCAGCAGCGACATGATCATCTTAGGATCAATCCCTGACTTTTTGCTGACGTCAGCTGCCACCTGTTGCTGGCCACCCTGGTTACCGAACAGACGCTCAAGCATCTCTGGAGATACCTGGCCTTGGGTCGATAGCTGCTCAACCATCGATTCGGCAGTCTCAGGGGTCGCGTCATTATGCACTTGCTGCAACCCGGTTTTCACATGACCACCCAGCGCCGATATCACCTGCTGCATCGAGTCTTCACTAGTACCCTGCTGGCCTGCCAGGGCTTGTACACCCTGTAGCAAGCCGGCTAAATCACCAGTTTGAGTTTTCTGATTGGGGTCAGAAATCGCCCCAACTATTGCGTCAAATAAGCCCATAATTTTTTCTCCTGGTTAGGATGATTAAGCAATGAATTGCGGCTTTTTGCCACCAGTGCGGGCGACTTCGGTCATGATCTGGCGATGGAGCCAAATGTTCATCTTAGCCGAGTCCGCTTTGCTGATTTCATCTTCCGGGTAGCCGAGTGAAGCAGCGTAAGTTTTGCGGGCATCCCACGAGCTGTCGCCACCAAGTAATTTGATCAAATCAACCACCGAATGCTGCCAGTCGAGTTTTTCCGGGTTTTCCATGGCGGCGAATACTTCTTCCGGGTCAACCGGCTTAGCTACGCCGAAGAATTCTTCGATCTTCTCCTGGACCTCAACTGCAAATTCTCCCACTTCGGTAGTGCTATCAATAGCCGGGGCCAACGCAGCGAAGTCCGCTTTGGTGCGTTGCACATAGGTCTCGATATCCAGTTGCTGGCCTTCTACCTGACCCAAAACCTTCTTTAGATTCCATTCCAAATTGGTTAACGGAATTTGGATTTCATCATTTTTTAATTCTTGAAGCTGGGGGATAATCTTGTCGTTCAAGTAATCGACATACTTCTGTTGTTCTGCGGTTAGTTTCATTGAATCTCCTTTAGGGTTGAATTATTGCCTGAGTTAATTATCAGAAGTTAACTATGGGCAGGCTTTAGTCTTTTTGCCAGTGACGATTTTGACACATTACTCCCTGCGCCATTTTTTAATTGGAGAGAGTTTGGATGGAATCAAGCGCCTGGGAGATCATTGACTGACTCTCCTCGTCAGCATACGTGGTAATCAGTACCAGTACGTAATCCTGCACCAGAGCAGCATAATACAGTTGCTTGAGCATGGTTTCTCCCACAGCCAGTTCGACCTCCAGCACATGAAAATCAAAACCACCTCTGGACTCCGGAAAAACCTCTTTAGTAAACTGGTAATTCAGCCCTGACTGCTGCAGCAGACTCTTGGCGTGGAACAGGTAATCGGCACCGTTTTTGATGCCTGGCATGAGGCGCACATTTTCCGCTACTGCTGCGATACTCGGGTTAAAGTTGACCGGGCTACCAGGCGGGTAGCGCATCGCGGTAAACAGGGTTAAGGTTTTATCTGCCGAGGCTTTCAGGGCTGCTTCCAGATTGTCGTCGTCGCCAGCCAGAATTTGAGTTCCCTCTTCTATCATTGCCTCGTTAAATTCCTCTGCCTGCACCGACCAGTCGGCTGGAATTTCAAGCTGTAGGCCGAAATAATCATTGGTGTAGACACCATCGGTCACAACCCCCTGATTAATTTTCTTTGCTGCTGCAGGCGGGCCTGAAGCCTGCGGACCGCAACTACTCAGCAGTAAGCAACCAGCCCCTGCCGCTACCAGCATCCGGTAATCAAATTTAGTAATCATAGGCAGGAAGATAACTAACAAAAGCCTGATCGACTGGAAAGACTAATCGCCCAGCTTCAGCGCAACAGCAGGTACACCAAAGTCAGCACCGCTGTCGGGAAGGCGGCACCACCCAGCAGGCAGATGGCGCTGATGCCATCCTTGAAATGCTTGTTGAGAATGGCCTGGCCGGCAGGGTTGGGGGCATTGGCAATAACTGTTAACCCACCACCGGTAACTGCTCCCGCTACCGCAGCGTACTTCATGCCATCGGTAAAGGTTGGAACCAGCGTACAAAGGTAGGTAATTGCCGCGTTATCGTTGAATGCTGTCAGGCCCATGGCAGCCAGCATCAATGGGACTTCATTTAGACTACCCAGTACCGGCTCAATCCACCATTGCTGAAGACCACCGTGGATCACCAGCCCGGCAAGAAAAAAGCCCACCAGGATAGCCGGACGCAATTCAAAGTTGCGCTGGTACTCGCCGGTCACTTCAACGAAAGCCAGAAAGAACAGCAAGGTCAGCATCAGGTAATGCGGGTCGTGCGAGTGGATCACCGCAAAGGCCATAAACAGTAAATGACCGATTGTTACCCAAAGAGGAATCCGCACTTTTGCCTGTGCTCCCGCATCGATCGCCTGACTATCCAGGTCGGCCAGCGCCTTACGGAAAAAGGCATAGTAAGCAAATACCGAAATAAAGATACCGACTGCCGCCTTCCAGCCAAAATTTGCCATCATGAACTGCATGTCCCACTCCCATGCCCCGGCCACCATCAATACCGGCGGTGCTGCAAAATGGGTGAGTGTTCCACCGACTGAAATTGCCACAAACAGCATACCAAGCGTGGCGTAGGCCAGCATGCGATTGGGATTCATGGAATAAACTTTGCGCGACAGGAGCGACGCACAAATCGTCATCGCCGCCGGCTCGGTGATGAACGAGCCAAGCAATGGCCCCAGCGTCAACAAGACGATCCACCAGGCACTGGGACGCTCGCCTCCCAGCTTCGCAAACTGCCTCAGGATAGTTTCTGCCAGCATCAATACCGGACGCGTCGACGAGATCGCCATGATGACGACAACAAAAACAGGCTCGGTAAAATTCACCCGGAAGTTGATGTAGGCATCCGCATCAGCAGTACCTTTAGAAATTCCAGCCATGATCAGCAGTGGTACTACCC
>CAZHRP010000076.1:0-2190 GCA_964535055.1 uncultured Chthoniobacteraceae bacterium | reverse complement strand
CAGATTCCGAACACCGCTTCCACCTCGCCAAGAAAATGAAAAACCCTGGCAGGAGCACAGACCGGATCCTGCAACGGTTCGTCAATTTTATCCGCTTTGATTTTTGCGACATGGCGCTTCTCCATTTCATGCGCAATATGGCGGAAGCGATGACACAGGAAGGTATGCACAATCGCACCAAAGAAGAGGATCGTTGCCACCAGGTTGAATGGTTCGACTTGCACCCGGTGGACAAGTTTCTCCCAGACACTTTCCAGATGCGCGTCATCGTAATCTTGCAGGGTCGGCGGAAAGTCGGATAATACACCGGTTCCTTGCGGCCCGGCACCCTGATGGGCGACGGCACCACGGCCCACATTGTCAGTGGCAGCGAGGAGACCAGCAGCTTGCATGGTCAATGCCAGCAGTGCCAGCAGGGGCAAAACGAAAATGTGTCGTCGAAGCATGGTTATCAGGTAGTAACGAAAGAGACTGGCTCTGAAAACACTAATTTGAGGATGCTAACCGTCAATCTGTTGCTTGATCAACACGAAGCGGGGGTCAAACTGGCCACCAGCATGCTGGCTACAGCATTTCAGGCATGCGACCAGTCCTTTAAACTTGCGGACCCGGCCAATTTCGGACCCGCAACTCGGACAGCGGTAAACTAATCGCCTTCTGACCCTGCGCCCGCTCCAGGGCAAGCGATGAGTGGTTGGCTCACCCGGTATCCCCAGGTCGTTGCAGGCGATCTGCCAGTGCCTGCCATGTGGCTCTGCCCTGCGGCGGGTACGGGCGTAGGCCAGCAGGTGGGCCACCTCATGCAGCAAAGTTCTGCGCAATTCCTGCCAGGAGCATGTTCGCAGTTTAGGGTTCAATTCCACTTTGGCCTGTCCGGCAAAGGCCCGCCCGGCAGTCGTTTGCAGGCGCGAATTCCAGGTCACAGTCAGCCGCGCAGCTAACTCGCGCTGGCCCAATTCGACCAGTAGCTGCCGCGTGTCAGCAATCAATTGCGACAACAGCTGCGGGTCATATTGCGCATTATTCGCCGTCGCCGGTAGGGCGGGCAATTGCTTGGAACCCTGTTTTTTAATTGGTTGCGGGCGCTGCTTGGGCACGATTTTTTGACAGGATTTGCAATTGTTTTTCTTCGTAGTAAACCAGCGAATCGGCAGGGACACTGTGCATCAGGAAAACGTTGCCGCCAATTGTCGAACGCGCACCAATCACCGTATCCCCGCCAAGCACCGTCGAACCCGGGTAAATAGTCACCCGGTCTTCGACCTCCGGATGACGTTTACCACCTTTAACTATATTGCCCTGATCGTCTTTTTTAAAACTGCGAGCACCCAGGGTTACCCCATGATACAACTTCACATGGTCGCCAATCCGGCAGGTTTCGCCAATGACGACACCGGTACCATGGTCGATAAAAAAGTGGCTGCCGATAGTAGCGCCCGGATGAATGTCGATGCCAGTACGCCCATGCGCCCACTCGGTCATGATCCGCGGCAGCAATGGCAAGTCCAGCTTATAAAGCTCGTGCGCCAGGCGCTGGATCGCGATTGCTTCGATGAATGGATAAGACAGTATGATTTCTTCGAAAGACAGGCTGGCCGGGTCGCCTTCGTAAGCCGCCTCCACATCACTTTGCAGTAGCTGGCGAACTTCCGGGATGCAGTGCAGAAAGTCGACCAGGATCTGCTCGGCACTGTCATCCGGGCAGTCACGATCCAACACCCGCAGGCTTTTGCAAATTTCAAACCGCAGGCGATCTGCAATGCTGTTAATCCGGAATTCGGTAACATGCAATAACTCGTTGGAGTGCACCGGCTCCTGGTCATGGAAGCCTGGAAATAGCAACTGCAACAGATCCTCACAGATCGATGAAACCGCATGCTTAGACGGCATGTTCAGTCCATCAATATTATTGATACCGCCGGCCGCTTCATACGATGCCAGCAACTTACGCACTACAGTGTCCATTATCTTAGCACTCATGATGCACCATCAGAAATACTGCATACCAGCAGGGTAGCCTCATGCCCGCATTGCTGCAAAAACTCGCTGGCAATCCGCTGCTTGGCATCGTCGGTTGCAGCATTCTCAACCAGCGACACGGTAGCGCCACCAAAGCCACCACCAGTCAAACGCGATCCGAGCACCCCGGGAGTTTGCTTGGCGATTTCCACCAGGGCATCCAGCTCCTTG
>CAZHRP010000075.1:0-10291 GCA_964535055.1 uncultured Chthoniobacteraceae bacterium | reverse complement strand
AGTTCCGGCAGGGAAAAATTGCGCGAATTTACGGCTGCTATACCCAGTGCATAGGTGCTTATGGTACCATCTTTTTTGCGCGGCAAGTGGCGGCTGGATGCTGCTGCTGAGCGTTTGATCATCCCAGCAAACTCACGCGGTTCCGATGGTTCGCGCAGACCATTGTCTTCCAGGAATGCTTTGACATGCAACAAGTTGCGGATCGTGGGGACCAGCGCTGCCAGCAGCAGACCGATCGCCGACTCACCGCGCGCCAAAAATTCATCGATCAGGCGCAGGGTAGTCGCCAGGTCACGGGCGGCAAAAGCGTTGCCAATTTCCCAGATCACACCGGCCCTGGTCTGCGCGACCAGCGCCCTGATATCATCGACCTTTGCGGTGTCTCGATCGCTGCCCAGATACAGCTTAATTTTTTCCAGCTCGGCATCGATCTGACGCGATTCGGTCGAGCACAGCAACTGGAATAGTTCGAGGGCATCAGGCGAAAATCGAAATCCCAACTTTCCCGAGCGATCTGTCAGCGTAGCCGCCAGGGCCCCTTCGCCAGCCCGCGCGTAATCGATCGTATCCAGTACTTCAAGCCGCGAGCACTTTTCCAGGCGTTTATAAAATGCTTTGCGCTTGTCGACATCGCCGGCCGACAGCAGAAAATTAACACCTGCAGCCAGGCCGTCACTCAAGGTATCTGCCAGCTTCTCCAAAGCTTCTTTGACCCGCTCTGAGCGGCCGACCTGGTTATCCGCCAGAAACGATACGTTTTTAAGCCACACCAGCTTACCTCCACCAAAAAATGACATGGTATTCAGCGAGTCGATCGCTTCGTGCGTGCGCTGGACCGCTTCATCAACCAGTTCCGCAGCACCATCTATGGTATCCAGAGCAAAATCACCACCGTCTGCCGGTGTCAGTAATGCGGCTTTTTCCTTTGCAGCTGCAATTACTTTGGCAGAGTCAGAGCCTACTACTGCCTGTACCGGATGATCTTCGGGGAAAGCAGCTGCTGACTTACTGCGTGTTGATTTACGTGCCGCCATCGACCCTATCCCTCATACTCCGAAAGTCGTTCATAGAATTCCTCGTAGTTCTTGACGATATCTTTATACACTTCCATTACCGCAGCCTCCATCTGGCCATTGCTAATCAAAGAATCAACAAATCGACGAAACCGCTCTTCCGGCAACTCCAGCATCATGAAACGCACAACCCGTTCGCTCGATTGGTAAAACTGACTGATGGCTGTATGTGAGGTCGGATAAAATTCCGAGTTTTGCAGCTGCTCCAGCGAAAAAACGGCGTTAGGTAGTGGTTGCAGGTAGCGCCCGAGGGTATGGTTTTTGCGCTCGGCCACGCCTGCCGCAGCCATGAATTCAGCAAATCCTTCATTGAGCCAGAGCGGCCAGCGCTGGCCCTGAAAAATCCGCGCGACCGCGGCATGAGTTGCCTCATGCGCCAGGGTATTGCTATCGAAGCGCCGGGAGCTGCCGGCATACCGAACATTCAGGAATAGATCATCACCGACCGCGACACTGTTGGACCATTCGGGTAAGCCGGTCTCAGTTACAAATTGTTTCCACTCCTGTTCGTCTTCAAAAATGTAGGCATGTGATTTGCGCTGATAATCGTCCGGGCTGGCATGCAACTTTTTGGCCGCAAACCAAAGCACAAATTCCAGCTCACGGGCCACCTTGCGGGCCTCGGTGATCCGCCTGAAATGAAGCACAAAATTATCCGTCTCGGCATGGTTCCATTGATCGCGATCGACAGCCAGAGCGACCTTGCCAAACTTGGAAATATTAGTGTCTGATAATTCCTCCCAGTCCAGTTTTTCCACTGCGACATTGCGCGGTGGCCTGGGCGCCAACTCGCTTGCTTCCAGATGCTCCGCAGAACTTCCGACTGCTGGCAACAGCAGGGTAACCGCCAGACCGGAGATTGTATAAAGTTTATTGAACCGCATAACTGTCACCGGTTGCGTACTCTCTAAATTCCTGCTCGAATCGTTGCTTATTGCGCATTAAGTCCGGGTAATGCCGTTGCAGTGCAGAATTAACGCGTGCTCCACCAGCCATGCTTTCCAGAAATGGCAGAAATTCCTTATTATCGGTCGCTTTAATAAATCGTACAAAACGGTGAGCCTGCGCATAAAAAGCCCGTACTTGTGCACGCTGGCGCGGATAGGAACGTAATCCAAAAAATCCATCCAGTGGCATGTAATAAGTTTCCTCGACACTCTGGGCTCGCGGTTTGGAGTTGTATCCACGCGCCCGCATGAAGCTGGTGTAGGCAATGATCGAAGCGTATTCCGCGTAGCCCTCTTCCAACCAGAGTGGCAGGCTGCCCGGCAGAAAACGATCAAGCACCAAATGGACGACTTCATGCCCCAGAGTATGTCCCTTGTACTTATATTTTGGGTTGCGCTGGATAAATAACTCACCGCGGCTGTGGATGCCGCCCGTCCATGGCTCCAGCGACGCCCCTGCCTTAAACTTGTTCCAGTCCTCATCCGACTCAAAAATAAAGATGTGCGACTTACGTTCCCAGTCGGCAGTGCTTTTATCCAGGTCGTCGGCGATTACCCGGTAATAAAACTCTGCTTCCACCGAGACCGGTGTGGCGATGAAGCTATTGAAATAATGATAGACAAAATTCTCGGTCTCGGCATGCAGCCAGCCATCGGGATTAACAGCCAGCGCCTTTTCGCCCAGGGCACTTATGCTATTATCACTCAGGCGTTCAATTGGCACCGGCTCCAGTGCACCAAGGTTGGCCGCACCACTAACAGGCACACTCCCCAGCACCACTGAAGCCACTGCTAAAGCTGTTAGTTTTTTTTCAGTCACGCACATAATTTCGGGTAGGTACTTAAAATTTTGCTGACAATTTGCTCCAGGTTCTCAGCAACATCAAATTCAGGAAATTTTTCGCTCGGCTCAAACGCTTCAAATTGGCTGTCGAGTAACTCAGACGGCATGAAATGATTATCCCGCGCACGAATTCTTGTAGCGATCAATTCCTTATCACCGGTCAAGATTGCAAATTTGATCTGATCCGGTGCGGCAGATACTAACCTCTCACGATAACTTTTCTTGAGCGCCGAACAGGCGAGCACGGTATTTTCCACTACTGCTACCCTTGCCTGAAGCAATTCTACCAGGCTTTGCAACCAGTCCTCACGATCATCATCGCCAAGCGGTTGGCCACTGCGCATTTTAGCGATATTTTCTGCCGAATGATAGTCGTCCGCATCAAAAAAACCTCCACCGCAACGCTCAACCAGCCGTTTGCCAATTGTCGTCTTGCCGCTCCCGGACACGCCACTAACTACCAGTATCATCGCCATCTCTCTAATATGTTCCAATGTCCCGTAAATGAAAAGTAGTTGCTCGAACCAGCGGCAAAAACATACGCCAAATCTCAACCAATCGATTGGCTAATTTCATGCATCTTATCTGTACAAATAAAGCCAGTTATTCGCTGAAAAAGCAGTAAGAATGAAATTCAATATTGCTCACTACTGATAATCAATAGCTTATATATCATGCAAGTTTATGGCATGAGATTTGCTAATACTCTGCTATGTCTTGTGGTCCGGCCGAAAGGGATTCACTCATGGCTTGAGAGTTGGGGGGCTCTCATGTCGGAATGGGTTCGGCCGGGCCGCTTTTTATCCGAACCAGAATTAAGTGCCGGGAAGTCGCAGCCACTTTTGAATTTAAGAAACCAGCTCATTGAGTTTGAAGATTGGCATGAACAGGGCAATCACAATACCACCGACCACAACACCCAAAAACACGATCAGCATCGGTTCGATCAGTGAGGTAAGTGCATTGAGCATAGCCTCAATTTCTTCATCCCAAAAGTCCGCCATTTTTTCCAGCATTTCATCGATTTTACCGGTGGACTCGCCGGCGCCGACCATACGTACCATCATCGGCGGGAAGATTTTCTCTCTACTCAGTGCAGTAGCTAAGTTATCGCCCTTTTCAACATCCTGACCGACCCTTCTGATGCCGTATTCAACCATATTGTTGCCGGAAGTTTCGGCAACGATATCAATCACCTCGAGGATCGGAACCCCTGAGCGAATCAACTGAGCAAAGGTACGACTAAAGCGGGACATCGAAATTTTGTGCGCCAACGGGCCGAATACCGGCAGTTTCAATTTCCATTTATCCCAAAAATCACGCCCCTTGGTAGTGCTCAGAATTAATTTAAAACTGACAAAGGCTCCAATCATACCTATCAGCACCAGCCACCAGTAGGTTTGGCAAAAAGCACTCACATCCAGCAGAATCTGCGTCGGCATCGGCAGTTCCGATCCAAAATCGGCAAAGATCCCGGCAAAGACCGGCACCACCTTGATGATCAGAAAGGCGGTAATCAAAAAGGCCAACACCACCACGATCGTCGGGTAGGTCATGGCCGAGCGTACCTTTTTGCGCAGGCGGGCACTAGCTTCCAGGAACCCCGCCAGACGATCCAGAATCTCCGCCAGCAGACCACCGGATTCACCAGCACGTACCATGCTGACATACAGCCGCGAAAAGACCCGCGGCTGGCGCGCAATCGCTTCATTAAATGATTCACCGGATTGGACCCGGGCGGTCAGGTCACCGATCACCGAGCGCAACCGCATCTGACGCTTAGGGTCAGCTTGCTCGTACAGAGCCGTCAGCGCCGAGACCAGTGGCAGGCCGGCTTCCACCATGGTCGCCAGCTGGCGGGTAAATACCACCAGCTCATCACCCTTGATGGTGATAGCTTTTTTCTGCGAGGTGCGGGCCGAGCGCTGTTCGATCGACAGCACCATCAACCCGCGCGACATCAGTGAACTGACCGCGTTATCCTGGTTCAATGCTTCCGTAACTCCGGTAATCGTCTTACCGGCAGCGTCCCGTGCTTGATAGGCAAATGTCATCATGGCTATTACAAAAGTTTAACTCTTAATACTTGTATCATAGTCATAGCAGAAGTCATGCCCCGATGTCAGCAATTGATTAAAAATTGCAGTTGCACTCGACTCGCTCACCACTGGCAAAAAAAAAGTGGATTTTTTTAGCAAATACATGGATGATACCTGACTCTCAGGGGTCATAGCTCAGTTGGTAGAGCGCCTCAATGGCATTGAGGAGGTCAGGGGTTCGACTCCCCTTGGCTCCAGTCTTCGCTTGAGCGGTAGCGAAAGCGAAGAATGTCCCGAGACAAGACCTGCGTCCTGTCCTGCGAAGCTTTAGCGAAGAAGGAAGCTCGCAGAGCAGAGCCGGACTAGCCAATAGCCGGAAAGTCACGGACAACCGTCTCCTCCGCGTGCTCTGACCCGTAAAACTTTTGCAAAAATTGGCGTCGCCGCTCCGTGTGCGGCAGGGACTTCAAAATTCCGGCCCAAACCAATTCACGGGCAGTGTCAGTCATGCTGCACCCGATGCGCAGGCGTTCCGCACCGGATTTCTCCATCATCCGGCAAAATAGCTGCCGGTTCAACTCAGCCGGGGTATCGGCTACCGAGTAACCCGTGTCAGCATATCGGTCAGGTTCAATCTTTGAGACCATGATTCAAGATAATGTTTGTCGCTGCCGGTAGCGAGCAGATTGTCAAAATCGGCTAGTTGTCGTTCGCTGCCGGATGCCCTGGCCCATTCCAACTTAGACAATATCAGGTCTTCCTTACTGGCTGACACCGGAGGCGCTTACTTTTGAGTCAATAAGCACTAAGAGGTACGCCATAATGACCAACAATTGCGTGCTCCTACTTGACCATCGATCAGACTTCCTTCTTCAACTTCTTATCGAAAGTTTCAAGCGTCCCGCCGATGGATTCAACTTGGCCCAGGATCAGGTAATCATCGAAATCTGCCTGGCCGATTCGATAGCGATCCAGTGTCCTCCACAGGCGGTTCGCATCATCAAAGCAAAAGACCGGGTCCTGCATAAGTTGCTCAAGGACGTCGCACCAACCCTTCCGGTCAAATCCCATCACGCTTTGCAGTACCCAACAAGTCTCCATAATCACCAGATCAATGAGGCGGATTTGTTGGTTGGTTTCTGCTGCGGATTCGACCAAAGATCGAACCCGCTTGCATTGTTTAGGATCGTCATCCAACACGTGACGCAGCAGATGGTTTGTATCGAATGCGATCATTCGCAGCCGGACTTTAGCGCATATTTCCGCTTCAAATACCCTCGAATCGCCTCTTTGATCTGGTGATCCGTGAGCGATTTGTAGCCGGTCTTCACGAGATGTTTTGCGCAACCTGCCGATGAGCCCAAACTACTTTTCTTTCTAAGGGAAATCTTATTCGAGGTCTCCAATGCAAATTCAAGTCGATCACCTGTCCTAATCGATAGAGATTCCCGAATTTGCTTGGGAAGCGTAACCTGACCCTTAGAAGTGACTTTCGCCTGCATGGTTTTCATTCCTTACTTTTTCATCATATTTGTAGAAAATCAAGCCCAACTGAACAGCAATGCCTATGCGTGCCAGTTCTCGCATACGCGCATCAACAATAATTTCCGCCAACCCCGCGCATAAGGCGATGGCAAAACCATGAGCCAAAAAAGCGATTTCCTGACAGCCTCGAAGCTGGCATGCTGATCAGCACATGAAAGATCAGCAGAAATCAATCGGATTTTTCGGCCTCGGTCGGATGGGAGGAAATATGGCCCGATGTCTCAAGGACATAGGGTATTCGGTCACCGCGTAACGTATTAAGGGAGAGGCAATAATATAAGTGGACGCAAAGGTTTTGGTCGATTTACTACATAATTGGCCACAATTGATAGGAGATTAAAGTGTACAGATAGTTGTATGCTTCTCTTCTCGATATGTCATTTGCACCAATTCACTGCTGTTGCTCGAGGTTCACTCAGTCGATTCCAAATGAATCCTCCCGAATGCACGATCAACATCGGTTCCTTCGGGAAACAGAGCCAGCACGTGTTCCCAAAATTCGCTAAGGGCTTCAACGGTGAGATCGCTTTCAGGTACGTCCACCCACGTCTCACCTAAATCCTCCACGAACTGAGGCGTGTACGTAATTCCAGAATCGCCCCGTCGGCGAATGAACTCCAGAAAGCAAGCTTACAGTTGTTCGAGGATGCGCTGGATCGCCGGTTCGCGTGCTTCGATGCTCTCGCACAGGCGCATCTGGACGCGTGCCCGGTTGAGGTTCTGCAGATCATCTTTGACCTTAAAATAAACATTGCCGGCCAGGTAATCGGTGTAAAAGCGTAACCCGAGTTCAAAGGCCAGCAGACGGACAGCAGCATAGAGATAGCGATGATCTGCCGCAGTCAGGAATGCCCTGGATTCACGAAAATATCCCTTGGTGAACGCACCCAGTAAATCCAGGTCCAGGCAAACATCGTCCAGATCTTGGGCTTCCTCACCGGCACGATTGCAGGCGCTGCGAACGGCATCGCCAAAGTCGTAGTGGATCAAACCAGGCTTCACCGTATCAAGATCGACGATGGCGGTGCCCTTGCCGGAAAAATTGTCGATCATAACATTGGTGATTTTGGGGTCACCGTGGATCGGGCGCTGCTGCAATTCGCCGGCGGCTAACGCATCTTCCAGCACGGTGACCATATCCCGGCGCTCGGCAATGAAGCAGGCGATCCGGCGGGCTTCGGATGAGGCTTCCAGCAGTGCCTGGGCTTTAGTCGACTGGACGACCGCATCAAATTTCGCGAGGTACAGCGGCGTAATGTGAAAGCCGGGCAGCGTGTCCTCCAATTGATCGACCGGATAATCGGAAATAATCCGTTGAAAATGACCCAGTACCTGGCCTGCCTCCAGCGCATCTTCAACAGCCTCCAACTGTTCATGGCTGCAAGCAGACGCAATCATCGTCAAGGCACGCCAGTAATTCCCGTCTTCCGTGACAAATAGATCGCCTCCAGTCCTGGTAGAAATCACCCGAGGTAACTGCCAGATCCGGTCAGCATGATCGGCTTGCTCCTGGATCTTCTGATGGGCATGTTCGGTGACCGCCTTAA
This sequence comes from uncultured Chthoniobacteraceae bacterium, assembly GCA_964535055.1. GTDB lineage: Bacteria > Verrucomicrobiota > Verrucomicrobiia > Chthoniobacterales > CAKUMP01 > CAYUDZ01. The sequence goes on along the minus strand of CAZHRP010000075.1, from coordinate 2,296 downwards.
TGTTGGCCATCACCTTATCGGGCGCCGGAAAAACTTTCGTATTGATCCGCTGCAGCACGAACTGGGTTTCGTCAAAGGCAGTGCGGAAAACCGCCCGGTACGTATCGTTCACATTGCCGGAGCCAAGTGATTGGACAGTGACCAACCGGCCCGGCACATCAAATTGCTTGGCTATCTCTGCTATCGTCATAGAAGCCCTCCATTGCACTGCCTGAACAGCGATAGATCAAGGCCTATTGTCGGCAGCAGCCCTGCCTGCCACCTGAGTTGATATACCTTGGCTTAATTGCCTGATAATCACCAAGCTCAACAGGTATTCCATAGAGTAAGTTTTACTTTACTGTTAGAGCTGTTACACTTTAAAAAAGTTACTAGCAGTAGAGTATCATCCACGAAAAACACGTAGTTACTGTGGCCGGCAGCTACTGGATGGCTACAAATCCACGTAAGTGAGTAGCTTGCGCATTTGTGACTTTCTGAGGTTGCCACCATTAAGCAAGTTCACCATCAGTTCGGCTGCGGCGACGTTGGTCTTATCTTCCGGCTTGCCGACGATGAGGTGCACCTGGGTCGATTCCGGTCTGTCCCTGCCATGTTTTTGATACCATTCCCAGTTGGCTTGCACCGTTTGTTCATTCGGCAAACCAATGCGCGGCTCAACCATCAGGAATACGGTACTTGGTGCAGGACTTAATCCAAGAGCGGAATGCAACGCACCCCAGTATTGAGTACCGGCTCTAAAGAAAACACCCCCTTTATCCATTTCATCGGCACTACCTGTCCAGCTAGACTTGTTGTCGAATGTTACCGAGTTTAACTCTTTAATGATCTTGTCCATCTCGCTTCCGGACCCACTGAGCCACTTTCTGCCGGAAATACCCTTAGGATACCAGTAGTCGGACTTTGTGAAATCTTTGCTGTTGTTACTGCCTTTGGGCATATGACCAGCATCCCTTCCGCCAAAGTAGATCAGCATGTAATTGGCGTTACCCTCCTTGACCGCTTTGAGAGTTTTCAGCAATTCAGCCATGGTTTGCTCGAAGACCTGGCCTCCCGAAAGAGTCAGATCCAACAGGATTGCGAAGCTGTTTCCGGACGCCAAAGCGCCAAAAAAATTAATCTCCATAGAGTTACCACCGCCAAAGCCAAGGCCCTCGCCAAGACCATCGGATAATCCTGGCAGATCAGAAATATCTGTTTTCGCCGGGGTAATCTTGGTATCGATCGACGGCAGCGCCAGTGGTGCCGGGCGAATGCTCTGTAAGCGTGGCTGAACTTTCGGCCGGCTGGAGCGCGACTGCTGCTCTTTCACCCGCATTTTGTACTCGCGCTTCTTGGGTTCAACCCTGTTCAAGTTAACTGGTTGCTCAAATTGTACCGGTTCGGGCTGTAGTCGCTCGAAGACGATGAAGCCCCCGAAAATCAACAACCCGACAACATGGACTGAGATGCTAATCAGTATGAATTTGTAAACCAGCCGCAGCATTCTTTTGGGATGCGGGACCCCTTCTTTGATCTGCTTATCCATATAATTATTAAATTAAATCCAAGCGCCCTTCATTCAAATTGAAAACTTTGCCAATCAATGATTTTTGCAGCGTTGCTGTCAGGTTGCCAATCAAGGTGACATGTTATCGTTTATGGGAGCCGCTATTTTAGCTGTGGTATGCTAAGTATGGCCACCAAGGAAACATTGCCCTATATCTAATCGCAGCACCATGAGAAATTTCGTATTCATAGCAGATGATTGGGGGCTATCAGCGCAGATTCATGAAGCAGTGGTAGAATTGACTCAGCTGCGTGCGATTGATGGGGCAGGTATTCTGGTCGGGCAGCAATATTCCGAGGCTGCCATGGAACATGCTGGCGCGTGCCATGATTTTCTTTCTGGCATCCACCTGTATGCAAATGACCCGGATTGCCAATCTCTGAGCCGGCAGAGTTGGCCAACCGGTTGGCCAGCAGACGGCCCTGGTTTAGCCGCTGCCAGTCTCGCCAAAGGTTCGCGAGACCTGATCCTGGCTGAGGTCCACGAGCAACTCTTGCAATACAAAAAATCCGGGCTGCCGCTGCATTTTATTAACAGCCACTTTCATTTCCACGCGTTACACTGGCTGATGCCGGAAATCATACGCCTAACCACGCAACTGTTTCCGGATTTCAGCGGTTGGGTTAGACTGGGTAAAAATAAAGTCTTTAATGGCCCTCTGCCAACCAACTGCCGTAAATTGCTCTTCTGGGTGAAACCATTTAACCCGGATCAATCACAAACTTCGTAGCGAGACGCAGCGTGAGG
>CAZHRP010000074.1:0-10347 GCA_964535055.1 uncultured Chthoniobacteraceae bacterium | reverse complement strand
CACTCCAATGCAGCAATTTCCTCATCACCTGGTTGGCGTTTCTCCGCTGGCGGCATATGCTCCTCATCATCCAGGGGCAGGCGGATTCTTTGAATAATGAGGCTATTGTCAACATCCCCGGCTATCAGGGCGGGACCAGTTTGCCCTCCTTGCAGCATTGCTTCGATGCTGTCCAGACGGAGTCCTCCCTTGGTGGTTTCGTGATCGTGGCAGTAGGCACAGTAGTTGTTAATGATCGGCTGAATTGCTGCTACATAAACGGAATCATCCTCGTTATATTCAATCAGCTCACTGCTGGCTTCATCACTGTCTGCTCTGAAGAAAGCCGGTGCAAACTTAGTCAGGAAGTCCTCTCCGTGAGTCATTTCGCCACCGATGTGCCCGGTGACAGTGATTAACCCAAGGCTTAGCATCAGCCCAGCAACACGGGCTTTTTGCCAGAACTTCCCTTTATCGTTAAAGCGGCGGAATGTCATCCAGGCGCAGTAGGCAGAGACAAAAACTGTGATTGCAGTAGCCAGGCCCAGGTTCTGATGGAGCTCCAGCTTGCTGCCGCCGTAAGCATCCTCCCGCTGCAGGATCAGGCCAGTCACCACAGCAAGCACTGTCGAGCCTAGCGTAAAGAAATAGAGCAGCATCAGTAAGACCTGATCTTTTTGCTGGCTTGATTGCTGGTAGCGAAACCATAGCTCCGCTACGGCGATAGTAAAAAGTGCCCCGATGGGCAGATGCAGGACTACTGGGTGGAACCGTCCTAGTAAGGCGACCAGATCCATACTTTACTAGACAAGGAGGTCTTTAACCACCTTGCCATGGACATCTGTCAGCCGGAAATCCCGACCCTGGTAACGATATGTGAGTTTTTCGTGATTGATGCCCAGTAAATGAAACATGGTGGCATGCAGGTCATGCACGTGGATTCCTCCATCCACAATATTATATGAGTAGTCGTCAGTCTTACCGTAGGTGATCCCCGGCTTCACTCCGCCACCGGCCATCCACATAGTGAAGCATTTCGGGTGGTGGTCACGGCCATAGTCATCTTCAGTCAGGCTGCCCTGACTATAGACCCCGCGACCAAACTCTCCACCCCAGACAACCAAGGTTTCATCCAGCATACCGCGACGTTTCAAATCTTTCAGTAAACCTGCCTGCGGCTGGTCGGAGGCCCTGCATTGCTGACGTATTTCCTCCGGAAGTTTGCGGTGTTGATCCCAGCCGCGATTATACAACTGAATGAAGCGGACTCCCCGTTCCGCCATCCTGCGGGCCATCAGGCAATTATAAGCATAGCTGCCTGGTCGGTGCACATCCGGACCGTAAAGCGCAAGCGTTTCATCGTCTTCCTGGCCAATATCAGTAAGTTCAGGGACTGAGACTTGCATGCGGTAAGCCATTTCGTATTGCGCGATACGGGTCATGATTTCTTCATCGCGGGTCTTGTGATACTCCTCCTGGTTAAGGTCGGCGATGGCGTTGAGCATGCGTCGCCTGTCGTTCCGGTCAATCCCCTTCGGATCGGACAGGAACAGGACAGGGTCGCCGGCACCACGAAAGTTAATCCCCTGGTGCTCGCTGGGCAAAAACCCGGAACTCCAGAGGTTGGAAGAGATGGCCTGCATGTTACCATATCCCTGGCTAATCATGACCACGTACGAGGGCAGGTTGTCGTTGGCCCTGCCCAAACCGTAACTCATCCACGAGCCCATGGCTGGTCGACCGGGTTGCTGGTGGCCGGTCTGCAGGAATGTAATACCCGGTACATGGTTGATCGCCTCGGTATGCATGCCGTACATCACACACATCTCGTGGGCCATCGCTCCGGTATGCGGGTAAAGTTCACTAACCCACAGTCCGTCCTGATTGTTGGCATACTTTGAGAAATTAAAGATCGAGGGTGCTACCGGGAAACTCTTCTGGTTGGCGGTCATGCCGGTCACCCGTTGGCCCTGGCGGACAGAATCCGGTAAATCCTCATTGAATTTCTGCTGCAGGCCCGGCTTGTAATCAAAGATATCCAATTGCGAAGGGCCACCATTCTGGAACAGGTAAATAACCCGTTTGGCCTTAGGTGCAAAGTGTGGTGCGCCCATCGATCCATAACTCAGCGGGTCGGATGAAGCAGCCAACCCATCGCGCGTGATCAGGTCGCCCAGGGCGATTGCTCCGGCACCTACGGCCAGCTTGTTGAAAAATTCACGGCGCGTAATATTCAGGCAGTATTCTTCCAGTGGATCCATGGTTTTAGTCTCTGGTAATGGTTTTATCCAGGTTCAACAAAGCAGAAGCAGTAAATGTCAGAGAAGCGTATTCGACCGGGTCAAGTTGTTCTGCCAACGGACTGTCTCCGTATGCGAGAAAATCCAACGGCCTGGCATCCGGCATGGAGAAATTCTGGTACGATTCCAGCGTCAAATTTCTTAAAACCTCAAGTCCCTGTGGGGAAGGCTTGCGGCCGGTCAGGTATCGGTGGCCAAGGATAATGCGCTGGTCGAGCGAGTCCTCCCAATCCCCGGGAACTTCCGCCAACAAGCGTTCGGCCAGAGCCCGGGCCGCCTCGAGGTAAGTAATATCATTGAGCAGTGTGAGTGCTTGCATCGGGGTATTGGTAGTGGTCCGCTGAATGACGCAGACTTCCCGTGACGGTGCATCGAATGCCTCCATTTGCGGTGGTGGTGCCACTTGTTTCCAGAATGTATACATCCCGCGGCGATAGAGATCGTCACCCTTATCCTGGTGGAAAATTCCCGCATTATAATTCCCGTCTTTCATCGCTTTTTCCAGCCACAAGCCTGCCGGCTGATAGGGTTTGACACTCGGCCCTCCTACTTCCGGAACCAGTAAGCCTGATGCGGCCAGCGCATTATCGCGGATAAATTCCGCCTGTAACCGGCGGCGTGGAAACCAGGCCAGCAGTCGGTTCTCCGGATCTGCCAATTGAAATTCGCGGCGATAATTTGATTGCTGGCGATAAGTAGCAGAAGTCACCAATTTTCGGATCAGATTGCGAGTATCCCAGCCGGACTCAATAAAATCGACTGCCAGATAATCCAGCAGCTCAGGGTGGCTGGGCAGCTCGCCCTGGGCACCAAAGTCTTCAGAGGTTTTTACCAAGCCGGTACCAAATATCATTTGCCAATAGCGATTGACTGTTACCCTGGCAGTCAGCGGGTTATCCTTATCTGTCAACCAGTAAGCCATGCCAAGGCGATCCCGCGGATAATCCGGGTCTAGCTCGCCAAAGACTACCGGAATTTCCCTGCCGACCGGTTGATCTTTGAGTGGCGCATCGTAGGCTCCTCGATCAAGCACATAAGTCGGAGTCGGCTCCTCCTTTTCGCTCATTACTGCTACGCGCACTTTCTTGTCGTCCAACTGATAGATCCACTCCTTGACTTCGAGCCACTCATCAAGTGAGTTGGTTGCCTGCTTTTCCCCGGCAGTAGCCCAGTGCAAAGCAATTTGTTCGCGCTGGCTGCGACGCACTTTTTTGGGGGATGCGACCATTAAAGAAAATGGAGACACTTTGTCTGCTAAGTCATGCAGGCTGCCGGCGCTTTTGGCGGTGAAGATATTCATGGTCGAGTACTGCACCGGCGGGAAACTGTCTGCCGCAAAATAAAACGCCAAGCGGAGCCTCGAACTGCCGTCAGCATTGATCGGCCGGTCCAGTCGGATCATGATTCCCAATGACCGCTCGCTCGGGTTCAAATGCCAGGCCGTGTCGGGGTTGTCATCAAATGCCAAGTCGACCGGATCTTTGTTCTCAAACAACTGGTCGGTGGACCAGAATTCATTTACAGCAAATGATTCTTCTATGTTGGCCTGATCTTGGGAGCCACTTACCAATTTCAGGTCGATTTCAGATATTAGTGAAGATCCTTCTTTGGAGCTGGCAAGTTGCTTATCGCGCGACTGGTTAAACTTCAGGTTATAAAAATGGATAAAGATCGTGTCGCTTCCGGGAGGCAGTCCGACTAATGAAGCATCAAATTCGAGGGTACCCGTATCACTGAAAAGCTGCTCCTGTTGTTTGGCGCTTATATGAGCTTTAAACTGGAAATTTTTAGGCCCCCGCACCTGTTTGCCATTCCACAATGCCTGTTCAAATTCTGTTCTCAGCTGTTTCCAGTTGGGCGCATGTTCGTCTGACAAACGTTCAGCTGATTCCCGCCACTCATCTTGTTCCAGGATCGGGCGCAATTCCTCCATTGTCTGTCTGGTACTATCCAGATCTTGTTGATCCTCTTCATTTTGGGCGATGAAGATGAACGGCTTATAGCCTTCGGCTTCGGTTTCAATCTGCACCTCCAGCCCGACTTCACGGTTACTATTAAAAAATGACAGCATGCTGTAGTAGTCGGCAATGGAAAGCGGGTCATACTTATGGTCGTGGCAGCGGGCACAGGACATCGTCATGCCCATGAAAGCAGTGCTGACTGTGTGCACCCTGTCCGCAGCATACTCAACCAGGTATTCTTCGCTGATTGCGCCACCTTCATTGGTAATCGGGTGGTTGCGATTAAAACTGGTTGCCAGGATCTGGTCGATCGTTGGTTCGTCCAACAAATCACCGGCTAATTGCTCGATTATGAATTGGTCATATGGCTTGTTATCATTAAACGCTTTGATCACCCAATCTCGCCATGGCCAACTGGTCCTAGCCATATCTATATGATGGGCGTTGGTGTCGCCATACCTGGCCACATCGAGCCAATCGAGGGCCATGCGCTCGCCGTAATGAGGCGATTGCAGCAAACGGTCGACTACCCGCTCGTATGCTTGCGGGCTGTCATCGGCAAGAAACTCATCAATTTCCGCAGGGGTCGGCGGCAGCCCGGTAAGATCGAGGGTGACTCTGCGGATCAAGGTTTCCTGGTCAGCAACAGGTGATGGTTGAGTGCCTAATTCCTCGATCTTTTCCAAGATGAAGAGATCGATATTATCACGTGCCCAGGTTGTGTTTTTGACCTCCGGCAGTTCAGGTTTTTCAGGCGTAATAAATGACCAGTGGGTTTTGTATTCCGCCCCTTGCGCAATCCAACGCCGGATAATTGATCGTTCTTCCGCATTCAGCGGTTCTTTGGTTGACTCCGCAGGTGGCATGACCAAATCCGGATTGGTGTGATTGATGCGCTTCCAGATTTCGCTGTTCTCCGGGTCACCCGGAATCACGGCAAACTTTGCCGGCGTTCCATCTTCGGCAAAATTTGCGGTAGCGCCTTCGAAAGTATCCAGCCGCAGCCCGCTTTCGCGCTTATTGGCATCGGGACCGTGGCAGGCAAAACAGTTGTTGGAAAGGATCGGTTTGACGTGGAAATTAAAGTCCACCGGCGCATCGGCAGCCAGTTTCACCGGTTGCAAAATTTGCATACCATCGGCAGGAACGGGTTGCTTCTTGCCACACCCCGAGCACAGCAGGATTAAACATGCTGCCGCAAACGTGTAGCCAAATCGCAAGTTATGTAGGAGGGAAATCAACAGTTATCAATAGCATTATTTTCCAATTAGAGAACAATTTTTTACTAGTTTTCCAAGCTCTTGGGCTCGAGTTTGGTCACTCTGCCAGAGACGTTCCAGTCTTGTACATAGAGGTTGCCGCCGGCGTCGAAGCTGAGTCCGTGCGGCGCGGTAAATAGTCCTTCCTGAATCGCCTCAGGATTGACCTTAAACTGAGCCCACTGCGACTGATCGGGATTATCGCCTAAATGGGTTAAAATCTGGCCACTCTGATTGATCAACGTGACTCTGCCCTCCAGCTCAGCAATGGCGCAAACGTTCCCATGGATCGAAACAGCACAGGGTCGCCTGAGACCGGTAACGATCTCACCGATCCAATTGCCTTCGAGGTCTGTGTGAAATAGACGACGGTTTTCACGGTCACACACGAGCAGACGTGGTGGGGTAAACCGTTTATCTACCATCAATCCATGACTGGTATCTGTCAGCACCTCCTGCCCACTTCCCTTGCCGCCAAAACTTTTAATGTAAGTACCATCCGGCTGGAACTTATGCATGAGATTGGAGCCATACCCCATCGAGCAAAAAATACTACCATCAGGTGCTACTGCGACGCCGGTAACCCCTTTCCAGCCACCTGGAAGGTCAGGGTTCGTTTTGCCGGAGATCTCGAGCAGGATGGTTCCCTCTGTATTGATTTTGCAGATCCGCTGAACTCCTTTGAGCTGGGCTCCATAAATGACGGTCTGCCCGTCTTCAACCGCAATATCCATGGCATGGAAGCCCCTGCATTCCGAGGCGATCGACTGAAGAAATTTTCCGTCCACCTGATAGACGAGAATCGAGTGTTCTGCATCAGTTGAAACATAAACCAGACCGGACTGAGGATCGACTACCACCCCGCCATGAGTAGGGCCGATCTGTTTACCATCCGGCAATTCCCCCCAGCCGGGAACAGTCTGAAATTGATAATCATCAGAGCCAGTGATTACCGCTTCATGGGTGTGCTCACCGGGCGCAGTATCCGGGTCCAGGTGAGCTTGGGTGCTACTGGCCAAAAGCAAGCACAGCGCGAAACAATAAGATCTATAACTCATCATAAAGAATTAAAGTAATAAGCCTGATAAAATTCAAAAGCTTAATCTGCTTGCAGAGAAACTTTCAGATCTCGGCTTTTCTGCGAGGATGTTTACCAAGACCTAAAGTCCGCAGGATTGCTAAACGAGGTACGGCAGAACCAGTGATGCCAAGCCGAGGATCAGCAGGAATCCACACATGTCGGTAATGGTAGTGAGGATCGGGCCGGAGGCGAGTGCCGGATCCTGCTTGAGTGCTTTGAGCAGCAGCGGCACGAGACCGCCAACACAGACTGCAATGGTGGTATTGAGGGCCAGTGCGACCCCTACGACTGCGCCAAGCATGGCATTGCCCTTCCAGATCCAGGCAATGCAGCCAATCAACAACCCGAGGCATAAACCGTTGATGATGCCAACGCTAGATTCTTTGACGAACACGCGCCCAAACTCTTTTGGGCTGACCAACTCTAACGAAAGTTCACGCATCGATACCGCCACGGCCTGATTGCCAGAACAGCCTGACATATCGGAAATAATCGGGAGAAAAACGGCCAGCGCGATCGATGATCCCAATCAGGCGGTTCTTATTATCAACCACAGGCAGTCCAAGGAAATGGTGCTGGTCAAAAATATGCTCGAGTTCTGAAATGGAAGTTTCAGCCTCGACTGTAATCGGCTCCGGAATCATGATCTCACCTGCCGTCTGACTCGGGCGGGCAAATAGCAGGTTGCTCACAGTCAAGACCCCCATCAGTGTGCCATGCTGTCCAAGAACATAGGCATACTGCACACCGTATTTCACGTAGTCCTCACGGCGATGCTGGATGTCCTGCAGGATCGCCTCGACGGTCATGTCAGCGTCAAATGAAACAAACTCGTTGTACATGATGGTGCCAGCCGTACCGGCAGGGTAGGCCATGAAGCGTCTGGTTTCTTCGGCCTGCTCCGGTGGCAGCGCTTCCAAGATGGCCTCGGCTTCGTCCCTGCTCATCTCATTGAGCAAATCTGCGCGATCGTCGGAGTCGAGTTTAGCGACTACCGGAGCGGCGGTCTCCGGTGACAATGTACCGATAATCCCGGCTCCCTGAAAGTCCTGCACATGTTCCAGTATCTCGACTGCCTGTTCCGGGCTCAACAGCTCCATCAGCTTTGCCTGTTGCGAAGTTTCCAGGCGGTCGATCAGGCGTGCCGTTCCTTCGCCATCAGTTTCTTCTAACAGCACAACCGCAGCTCCAGCATCCGCCCGTGAAATAGCCAGCGACAATTCCCCTAATCGGCTTTCAAAATCAATGCTTTCCTGAGTTTTGGACATAATTATAGAAACTGGTAGCTGGAATCGTAACTTACACGAGATTGCAGCAACACCAAGCAGATAGCGAAATTACAGGAACAGCGTGATCTGAGTGGGAGTTAGAAGTTGAATGTTGAATGTTGATAGTGTTTGCTTGCGGCCTATGACACATCGACCTGTAGTGCTGATAATCCGGGATGGCTGGGGCGAGAACCATGATCCCGCGCTAGACCAATATAATGCGGTAAAAATCGCTGCAACGCTGGTGGCAGATCGGCTGACTGCCGAGTGGCCACGCACCGAATTGATGGCCTGCGGGCTGGCTGTCGGGCTGCCAGACGGGATCATGGGCAATAGCGAGGTCGGTCACCAGAATATCGGTGCCGGACGGGTGGTCGACCAGGAGATCGTACGCATCGATAAGGCATTTGCTGCCGGTGAGGTTGCCGGTAATGAAACTTTCAGTAAAGCGGTTGCACAGGTGAAAAGTTCCGGCGGCGCGCTGCATTTGCTCGGCTTGATTTCCGATGCCGGCGTGCACGCGATGCTTGAGCACCTGTACGGACTGCTGGCGGCGGCCAAGCAGGTCGGCGTCGAGAAAGTATTCATCCATGTTTTTACTGATGGCCGGGATACGCCGCCGACCAGTGGGCTCGGCTACATCGAGCAACTGGAAGCCAAATGCAAAGAATTGGAACTCGGCCAGATTGCTACAGTAAGCGGGCGCTTTTGGGCGATGGACCGTGACTTGCGCTGGGAGCGGGTGCAGAAAACCTACGATTGCCTGAACGGGCGGAATATCGAGCGCACCGCCAAGTCGGCCAGTGAAGCGGTGCAGGACTATTACGACCATCCGCTGGATGATAACCGCAAGGGTGACGAATTCGTTGTTCCGACTGCGCTTATTGGGGATGACGGGCAACCCGTTGGCACGATCAAAGACGGTGATGCGGCGATCTTCTTTAATTTTCGCGGTGACCGGCCACGCGAACTGACCCGTGCCTTTATTGAAGAGCCATTCGATGGCTTCGAGCGCGGCCCCAAACTGGACATTTTCTTTGCCACCATGACCGAATACCAGAAGGGACTGTGCGACAACGTCCTATTTCTGAAACCACCCAAGATGAAAGATATTCTCGGCACTTATGTTGCTGATCAGGGGATCGCGCAATTCCGCTGCGCCGAGACGGAAAAGTTCCCGCATGTTACTTTCTTTTTCAACGATTACCGCGAAGAGCCACTGGCGGGGGAAGATCGTGAGCTGATCCCCAGCCCGAAGGAAGTATCCACTTACGACCAGAAACCGGAAATGAGCGCCTACGGAATCAAGGAGGCCACGGTCAAAGCGATCGATTCCGGCAAGTACGGGCTGGTGGTGGTCAATTTTGCCAATGCCGACATGGTCGGGCATACCGGAGTCCAGGAAGCCGCCGTCAAAGCGTGCGAAGTCGTCGATCAATGTGTCGGTGAGATTCTGGAGGCTATCGACCGTCAGGGTGCCATAGCTGTAGTCACTGCTGACCACGGTAATTCCGATCAAATGTTTGTTCCGGATACAGGCAGCCCGCATACCGCACATACCCTAAATCCTGTTGAACTCGTGATCTATGGGGATAGTTGTCAGGCCATCAAGCTTAGCGATAGCGGCCGCCTGGGTGACATTGCTCCGACGATCCTGCACCTGATGGGCTTACCGATCCCTGCAGCGATGACTGGTCAGTGTCTGGTGGAGCAATAGTCAGCTACCCGACTTGCGGTTGTGGTTAAAACAGCGATGTTTTCTTAATTATCATGAGCGACATCAGCGAGATCCGCAGCAGCTTGTTGAAACGTTTGCCACTTGCAGTCGGCCTGTTCATTGGTGGCTTCCTGGTATTGATGCGGGCGGGCGGGAGTCACATGCAGTCGCTGGGGATCGGGCTGGTCGGTTGCGGGCTATTGATAGCAGGAGCGATCATTTTAGCCCGGCCATTGGCTCAGCTGCTCGCCGAACCGAGCGGCTCGCTGTTCTGGCCGGGGGAGCGCTTTAGCCGACCGGTGCCGATGTTCAGCATTCCACAGGCCCGCCGGGCGTGTGGTTTTTACGAGCAGGCAATTCTCGAGTATGAACAAATAGCAGCTGACTACCCGGATCTGGTCGAGCCATATATCGAGATGATCGATATCTCGCTGGTCAACCTCAAGGATCCCGAGCGGGCGGAAGCCATCTATCACCGTGGCCTGGCAAAGCTGAAAAAACAACGCGACCAGCAAACGCTGACACGGCTCTACTCGAGCCGACAGAAAAAGCCGTCTGAAAATCGCAAGGTGACCAATGTGACCGATAGCCAGATAGCGGCTGGCAAGCAACTCTGAGTGGCCTGCAACTGGCTACTCGCGCACCGACTTGAGCGGTGGAGAAGCCTGATCGAAGAACGACTTCATCCGTTTGCGCAAATCGTGGTAAAACTTATCCGCCATTTCCTCGAGCCCGGATCAATCACAAACTTCGTAGCGAGACGCAGCGTGAGGTGCTTGGAT
>CAZHRP010000073.1:5267-10471 GCA_964535055.1 uncultured Chthoniobacteraceae bacterium | reverse complement strand
CCAAGCACCTCACGCTGCGTCTCGCTACGAAGTTTGTGATTGATCCGGGCTAATCTTTTTCTTCGGCGATGCCAGTCATGGGGACGAAGCGGACGGGCAGAATCTTTTTGGTAGTCAGTTGGCCGTCGTGCTTTTCGATCAGGTGGATATTCTGGTTATGTGCCGGGCCGACCGGGATGACCATGCGGCCGCCTTCGGCGAGCTGTTCGACTAGTGGTTGGGGGATATCATCCGGGGCACAGGTGACGATGATGGCATCGAATGGGGCTTGCTCCGGCCAGCCGAGGTACCCGTCGCCGCTGCGAACGGCGACATTCTTGTAGCCCTGCTCGAGCAAAGTCTTGCGTGAACTGACGGCCAGCTCGGGAATGATTTCGATGGTGTAGACATGCTTGACCAGCTCGGCCAGCACGGCAGCTTGATAACCGGAACCGGTGCCAATCTCGAGGACCCGATCGGTAGTTTCCGGTTCGAGTATCTCAGTCATGAAGGCAACGATATACGGTTGCGAGATAGTCTGATTTTGACCGATTGGTAGCGGCCCATCGCCATATGCTCGTGAGCGTAGCTTGGCTGGGACGAACTGATGCCGTGGAACTTTGCCCATCACTTTGAGCACGCGTTGATCGCTGATGCCACGGCCAGGGGCAGCCAGTTGCTCGCGCACCATCCTGTCGCGCATGGACTCAAATTGTCTGTTTGAGCCATTATTGCCGGTGGAATTTTCGCTGCAGTTGCCAATCATGCCAGTACCAAACAGCGCGGTGAGAAATAATTTCTTCATACTATTATTGGACCTCTGATATTGGCCAGGTCAAGTCGCAAGCGTAAACCTCAGTAGTAGTGCTGTGCAATTTATGCGGCTTGCCTGGAAATCGGTGAGCCGTTAATCTGGCGGACATGGCAATTGATCCGTCGATGGAGAGCAAATTGGGATTACCGGATCCGGTGGAGATTCGCGCGGCGATTGAGCCGTTGCGGGACATGGTGGTTTCGTCGTTGTGTCTGGTTTCTGAGATCCCCGGACCGAGTGGCAAAGAACAGCAGCGGACACAGTTTGTGCTTGATCGTTTTCGTGAAGCCGGGCTGGACCGGATCTCGCGGGATGATGCGGGTAATGCCTTCGGAATTTTACCCGGCAGTGAAGGCGACTTCAATGTGCTGGTGGTGGCGCATGCTGATACGCTGTTTTCGGAACGGATCGACCATACGGTGAGTGTGCGCGAAGACAGTGTCAGCGGTGCCGGGGTGGTTGACAATAGCCTTGGGCTGGCTGCGGTAGTGTCGTTGCCGGCATTACTGGATACCCTGGATATCGAATTGCGGCCCAATCTGATATTGATGGCAAGTACCAATAGCCTGGGAAGAGGTGACCTGGCCGGACTAAGATATTTTCTCGAGTCGCGCGATATTCCGGTCAGTGCTGGAGTTTGTATCGAGGGCGCAGAACTTGGGCGTTTGAGTTACTCATCGCTGGGTATGTTGCGCGGACAGATTACCTGCCTGCTGGACGATGATGAGGATGTCAGCCGGACCGGGCCTGGTGGGGCGGTGTCGATCCTTGGACAGGTCATTGCCGGTCTCGAACGTATCCCGCTGCCCAGTCGCCCGGTGACAAAAATTATTCTTGGTTCGTGCCAGGCTGGTGTGGGCTTCAACAAGACAGCGCGCACCTGCCAGTTGCGCCTGGAAGTGCAGGGTGAAGAAATTGGCATGGTGGCAAAGATCCGTGACCAGATCACCGATGTGCTGGATGAGATCAGGCTGCGGACCGGGGTGGTGCTGGAGTTGGAGGAAATCGCGCGTCGTTCGGCGGGTACCACTGGCTTTAGTCACTCGATTACTGTGGCGATTCGCAAGATTATGTCGGAGCTGGACATTGAGCCGGTGGTTACCCCTAGTGTGGGTGATTTGTCGGCGCTGATAGCTGCCGGCATTCCGGCGGTTACTGTTGGCCTGTCCAACCGGGCGATCGTGGCGGAAGAAGACAGCGAAACGATTGAACTGGCTCCAATTGCTGGTGGGTTAGCGCAGCTGATCGCGTTATTAACCAGAGTTGACCCGGAGGTGATGGGATGAGTGACAATGGTATTGACGGGCAGCAGGCTGCTGATTGGTTACAGCGCAAAACCTACCATCATTCGGCGTTCTGGGATTTAAAGCGGCTGGTAGAATGCAAAGAGCAGCAGGGGTTGCGCATATCGTTATGTATTCCTACCTACAATGAAGAAGCGACCATCGGTAAGGAAGTGCTGTTGTTTCGTTCGGAGCTGGTCAACCGCTACCCGTTGTTGGATGAGGTGGCAGTGATTGACTCCGGGTCGAGTGACCGGACCCGTGAAGTTGCAGCGTCTTTTGGTGCCGATGTCTACAAGGCTGCTGATATTTTGCCTGAGACTGGAGACAAGCGGGGCAAGGGCGAAAATTTATGGAAGGCGATCTACCAGTTAAGCGGTGACATCATTGTTTATGTTGACGCCGATATTCGCAATATTCACCCGCGTTTTGTTTATGGGCTGGTGGGGCCATTAATCGATGATAGTGAGGCCCGCTATGTCAAAGGCTTCTATGATCGGCCGCTGAGTCTGGGTAAAGAAACCAGGCCATCTGGTGGTGGCAGGGTTACCGAAATTCTGGTACGGCCGCTGTTCTCGGCATTTTTTCCGGAGTTGAGCGCCTTGATTCAGCCGCTATCGGGTGAGTATGCGGTGCGGCGTGAAGTGCTTGAGGCGATCGCCTTTCCGATCGGCTATGGGGTTGAGACATCGCATATCCTGGACGTCTATCGCAGTTGGGGGATGGAAGCATTCGCCCAAGTCGACCTGGACAAACGGGTGCACCGCAACCAGACAACTGCAGCACTCGGGCGGATGTCATTTGGTATCCTGCAATCATTCTTTAACCGGATGCAGCAATTCGGTATGGCTAATGACCTGCCGGAAATAAGGGAAATTTACCGAGCGGTCGAAGCCAAAGAACGCAAATTTACCATGCTCGAGCATATTATCCATGAAGAAGAACGGCCCCCAATGCTGGAGATCCAGGCCTATTTGGATAAATTTTATGGAGGGCAGCGCCCGAGTCGGCAGCTGCAAGTGCCGGCCGAAAATAATTAGCAGACCTGACTAGGTTGTCTGAGGATTAGTAATATGGCAGCGACCCGGACATGCGTGTAGCGATCATTCATCATCATTTGCGGCGTGGTGGAGTAACCCGGGTGATCGAGCATACTGCGCAGGAGCTTGTTCGGCGTGGTCATCAAGTTGTCATTCTAAGCGGTGAGCCGGTTGCTGATGAAGGCATGCTCAGCGGGGTAGATATCAGGGTAGTTGCAGATCTTGGTTATTCGGAGAGCGGTGCGTCGCCGTCTACGGAGGCGCTGTTGCAGTCACTTTCAGAGCAGTCAAAAGCCAGCCTGGGTGCGGTGCCAGATGTCTGGCATTTTCATAATCACAGTCTGGGCAAAAATCCTGCCTATTCGTTGTTACCCGCGCTGTTGGCACAATTGGGTGCTGCACTTTTGCTACACTTGCACGACTTTGCAGAAGATGGTCGTCCAGCCAATTATGCCAGGTTGAACGGTGTCCATGACCGCCTGTATCCGTGCTGTGAGCGAATCTGCTATGCGGTTTTAAATAACCGTGATGCCGAAGCATTGCGAATTGCCGGGGTGCCTGACAAGCAGATCAGGCTGGTACCTAACCCGGTGGTTGCGCCGTCGGGCAGCCCGGACGACCCGCCTTCGGGTGATGCCGATTTGCTACTCTATCCGGCACGTGGCATTCGCCGCAAAAATATCGGCGAGCTGGTGTTGCTGGCGGTGGTGCTGGCAGGCCGCTATCGATTGGCGCTTACCTTGCCGCCGGAGAATCCGATTGAACGGCAGCCTTATGAGGTTTGGGTCGAATTTGCCAGCCAACATCAGATTGCGGTTGAGCTGGCAGCAGGGGTTAAGCACAACGGCAAACTGGGTGAGTTTTTACAGCAGTGCCGGGCGGTAGTGACAACCAGCATCAAGGAAGGATTTGGGCTGGGATTCCTCGAACCCTGGCTGGCCAACCGTGCGGTCATTGGACGCGATATAGATTATGTCACTGCTGATTTCAGCGAACATCAGATCGAATTGAGCGGGTTATACCGGCAGTTGACGGTGCCGCTGGCTGTGGCCGGTGGTGACGAGTTGCTGAAGGATCAACAACTGGCTGCCTTGAGTGAATCCTATGCAGCCTATGGCAGAGAGGTTAGCAAAGATGATTGCCGGCTGGCATTTGCGGCAGCCGTGGCAGAGGATGGCTGCGTTGACTTTGGTAAGTTAAGTGCTGCTATGCAAAGAGCCGTGATTGTCGCTGCCCTGCAGTCCGGCGAACTGCGCCGTGGCATTGCTACAGTATTCGACGGAGCAGGCATTCCAGGTAGTGAACAAATCAGACATAATGCGGTCCGCGTTGCTGAGAAGTACTCGCTGGCTGCCCACGTCAACGTACTGGAAAACTGCTACGACTTACTGACTGCTACGGAAAGTAGTGAGGTTGAATTGCTGGATCCACAGCGAGTTCTGGATGCGTTTCTCAATCCGGAGAATCTTCACTTGCTGATGCATTAATGGTGACTTGCAAATTGTTCACTTGCAATAGTAGCGGGTGAGTTGAAGGTGAACGTTTGATGATGTCTGCATGTCGAGAATATTTCGCTCCTGCGTGACGATGAAGTCACGATGGTCACGCGTGATGCGGTAGTCCGCCGACCTGATGGCTCATTGGCGGTTTGGGTGGTCGAAGGTGAAGAGCCCAAGACCTTCTCATTCATGATTGCACCGGCGGGATACAATTTGAGTGAAATGGATGCTATCGCAGCGGAACTGCAGGAATACCTGGTCCCGTTCATGGAGCATGGACCGGAGGAATTTGATCAGGGACAGAGCGCCGTACCTGCCATATCGACCTTATTCATGCGGGCTTCGCCGCAGATGCTGATGCTGATCTCGGTACCCAAAAAGCCCGGCCATATCGAGGAGTTGATGGAAGCGGTGGACAATGCATTTCGCTCATACCCCGGAATGCGTGCCTTTTCAGCACGCGGTTCGATTATCTCGAGCAATGATGGCGGCACGCGCAGTGTGACTCTCGATCTTAGCGGACCGGACTTAATTCCTCTCTACCAGACTGCTGAAAAAGCCTTTGAGAAGGCCCGTGAACTGTACCCTG
>CAZHRP010000073.1:0-5257 GCA_964535055.1 uncultured Chthoniobacteraceae bacterium | reverse complement strand
GGTCAACCGCTGATCGAATTGCAACCCAAATGGGAGCGGGCGGCAGAGCTTGGGTATACGGCCGAAGACCTCGGCTATGCGATCGCCGCAATCACCGATGGTGCCTACTCCGGCGAATTCTTTCTCGAGGATGATAAGATAGATATTTTCCTCTACAGTAGTGAGCGCACCGGTCGGGGACTTGCCGAATTGCGCGAGATGAGCATCTATGCACCCAATGGCGGTGTGGTACCATTGTCCACTGTTGTGGATTTTGTTGAGACTGACGATACCGATGCCGTACGGCGGGTTAATGGCGACCGCACGGTTACGCTGTATGTAATCCCGCCGCGGGAGGTAGCCCTCGAGACCGCGGTCCAACGGGTGCAGGAGGAGGTCATCAACAGCATGCGCGTGAATAATGAGATTCCGTCCAATATAAGTATCGATATTACCGGTGCCAGTGACCAGCTAACAGCTACCCGCAGCTCATTGGGTGGCAATTTCGTGGTATCGATCGTTTTGTGTTACCTGTTGCTGGTAGTGATTTATAAACATTGGGGATATCCGTGGATTATCCTGGCTACCGTCCCATTGGAGATTGCCGGCGGTATCGTTGGATTATGGCTGATGAATTTTGTCGGCTCATTGCTGCCAATGATCGGACTGCCCCAACTAAGTCAGCCATTTGATATTATCACCATGCTCGGGTTTCTGATCCTACTGGGAACAGTGGTCAATAATCCAATCCTGATTGTTGACCGTGCTCTCAATAATTTTCGCAGCAGTGGCATGGCACCGGTCGCGGCGGTGGTCGAGGCGGTCGAGACACGTTTGCGTCCGATCATGATGACTACAATAACAACGATCTTCGGCTTATCACCGCTGGTCTTTATTCCAGGTGCGGGTACGGAGCTTTATCGAGGGGTGGGTGCGATCGTGTTGTTTGGACTCATCTTTTCGACGATAGTAGCGCTGACTTTCCTGCCGGCCCTGCTGACTATTATCCTGGGAATGCTGGATCGTCGCCGCAGTGAGGTAGGGCAGGCGGCCACAGTTAACGTCTGATTGGCTTGCCAGTAGATCGGTACTTGCTAATTGATTGGGGATTCGGTAGTTGTATGCTGTGAGCCAAACCGTCGAACCATATGACATCGACCAATTACTGGGCGCTCATCATACGGATCCGTTTGCGGTACTCGGCATGCATGGCCACGGAAACGGTCTGGCTGTAAGAGTGTTCCGACCTGATGCTAAAGCGATTGCTATCGTCGACATAGCCGATAGTGGATCCTCGTGGCAGATGCAGCGGGTTAATGAAGACGGCTTTTTTGAAGTTGAGATCGAGCGTCGCGACTATTTTGATTACCGGCTGCGGATTGATCCGTGGGAAGGCGAGCAGGTGGAAATGGCTGACCCTTATTCGTTCAGCCAGATCCTCGGCGCAACGGATATTTACCTGCATGCTGAGGGTAACCATTATGATGCTTACCAGAAACTGGGAGCACATTTGAGTGTGGTCAACGGGGTATATGGTTGTGTGTTTGCAGTCTGGGCACCTAATGCTCAGCGGGTCAGTGTGATTGGTGATTTTAACCGCTGGGACGGGCGGATCCACCCGATGCGCAAGCTATTCGGTAGTGGTATCTGGGAAATATTTATCCCCGGAGTCGAGGAGTCTGCGCATTATAAATTTGAAATAAAATCTGCGCATGGAGCCTTGCTGGTGAAGAGTGATCCCTATGCCTTTTACGGTCAGCATGGATTGCAGACTGCTTCCATGGTTTATGATCTTGATCGTTATATCTGGTCTGATGCCGAGTGGATGGAGCAGCGCAAGCTGGCCACCTGGCAACGGGCGCCGGTCAGTATTTACGAAGTGCATCTGGGCTCCTGGGCGCGTGTGCCGGAAGATGGTGATCGTAGTTTGAGCTATATTGAGCTGGCAGACCGGCTGGTACCATATGTTCAGGAGATGGGGTTCACACATGTTGAATTGATGCCGGTAGCCGAGCATCCATTTGACGGTTCGTGGGGCTACCAGGTGACCGGCTATTTTGCGCCTACCAGCAGGTTTGGTAACCCGGACGAATTTCGGCATCTGGTTGACCGTTTCCACCAGGCGGGAATCGGGGTGATTCTGGACTGGGTCCCGGGGCATTTTCCTAAGGACGCGCACGGGTTGGCGCAATTTGATGGCACCCACTTGTACGAGCATGCCGATCCACGCCAGGGCGAGCATCGTGACTGGGGGACATTGATTTTTAACTACGGCCGTAATGAGGTGCGCAATTTCCTGATCACGAATGCGCTATTTTGGCTCGATCAGTATCATATCGACGGGCTGCGAGTTGATGCGGTTGCTTCGATGCTATATCTGGATTACTCGCGCGAAGACGGTGAGTGGATCCCCAATTGTCATGGTGGGCGGGAAAACCTGGATGCGATCCATTTTATTAAAAGAACGAATGAGATTTGCTGCGAGCGCCATCCGGGTATCATGACGATCGCCGAAGAGTCGACTGCGTGGCCGGCGGTCTCGCGTCCGACGTACATTGGCGGCTTGGGATATGGTTTCAAATGGAATATGGGTTGGATGAACGACTCATTGCAATATATTGCCAAAGAGCCGGTGCACCGGAGGTATCACCAGGGTGACATTACGTTTGCGTTGCTGTATGCGTTTACCGAGCATTTCATTCTGGTTATCAGCCACGATGAAGTGGTTCACGGCAAAGGCTCAATGTATAGTAAAGTGCCAGGTGATCGCTGGCAGAAATTTGCCAACCTGCGGATGTTTTATGCCTGGATGTGGGCGCACCCCGGCAAAAATTTGCTATTCCAGGGCAGCGAGATTGGCCAGGTAGCCGAGTGGAATCACGCTGCCAGCGTTGATTGGCACCTGCTCGCGTACCCTGAGCACGATGGGCTCAAACGGCTGATCCAGCACTTGAATTACCTGTATCAGAATGAGCCGGCATACTGGTCGCTTGACGATACATATGATGGTTTTCAGTGGATTGATTTCCAGGATGCAGACAACAGTGTGATCTCATTTGCGCGTTATAGCGAATATGGAGATGCTATCGTATTTGTGGTAAATGCTACACCGGTGGTGCGTAGCAACTACCGGGTTGGGTTGCCGGGCCCGGGATACTACCGGGAAATTTTGAATACTGATGCCGAAACTTACGGTGGCAGTAATACCGGTAACCTTGGAGGTATCTGGGCTGATCCGGTCAGCTGGCAGGGAATGGATCACTCTGCAGAAGTAACGCTGCCGCCACTGGCAGTGGTAGGCCTGAAACGTACAAATGGTGTGATCGTTGAGCCCGGCAAATCGGAACTTTCGGGTTCGGCACTCAAGCCGGAGGAATCTGACAGCGGCCAATGACCTGCCGGTGACCACTGGGTCCTGGTAAGCAGGACGGAAATTATGCTTGGCGATTATAATATCAGGCCGCGTCAAGTACGGGCATTGATAGTTCTACTGATTCTTCTGCCATTGTTGCCGACTGCAGTCATCATTCGTTTTTTCATAGACTCGGCACGCTATGAAATTGAGACCATCAACCATTACCAGGAGACACTTTACAGCAGTTATTCCCGGATTTTTACCAGCTATCTGAAGAACCAGCTGGAGCAGGAGTTTGCTGAAGCACTTGAAAATGCGACAGATGCCTCGGCAGCAGCACGCGCCATATCCACTGATCCTACTGTTAGCGAGGTCACTGTGACAGAGCGAGGAGAAACCTGGCAGAACGGGCAATTGCGAGAGAATGGAATTGCAATGACACCAGCCAGCCAGCCTGCCGCTGATCGCTTATGGCAGCGTTCTGCAAGCGACGGCAGCTACCTTCGCTTCCTGAGAAGTCATGGTGATCAACTGATTATCCGGCGTAGTGCAGAGGCTTTGGAAGACCTGGTAGACAGCCTGGCTGAGCAATCATCAGGCGGTGACCTGCAACTGGACATTTTACCGCCCAATGATGTTGATCAGGCAGTGGCGATCGCGGGTGCCGGGGCGCAATCACTTGACTGGTTGGCTGTTGATTGGAGCCTGCGCTTGCTGCCGGTGACAACTGCGGTTCCAGATGCCGGCCTCAACGAACAGATCAAGCTATACCGTCAGGTAACAATTGTCATATTGGCTGTTGTGCTCTCGCTTGGTTTGCTGGCTGGTATCGGGATTTCGCAGCAACTGAAGATCCAGGATCTGCGGATTACTGCGTTGGCGGCCGTGGCTCACGAACTAAAGACACCAATTGCTTCGAGTAAAGTGTTGTTGGAAACCTTACTGGAGAGCAGCCGTGATTTAAACCGGCAGACTGAAGACTATCTCATATTGCTGGCGCGGGATAACCAGCGGCTGGCAGTAATCGTGGCTGACTTTTTGCTGCTGTCGCGACTGGAACAAAAAAGTTACCAACCCAGGATGCAAATGGTCAGGATGGACGAATTGCTCTACGAGGTAATCGACTCGATGTCGGTACAACTCGCAGAGGCAGAGATCGAGGTGGCCAGCGAAATTGCGGATGATGTCAGGGTGCCTTGTGACCGCGAAGCGATGGTAAGGGTGATAACCAACTTGATTCAGAATGTTGTTCAGCATGCTGCCGATGGTAAATGGCTGGGAGTAAAATTGTCGGTTACCGATAAATTTGCGGAAATTTGCATTAGTGACCGTGGCTCTGGGATCGGGCGGGCTGAACAGAAGCGGATCTTTCAGCCATTTTACCAGGTGGATAGCAGCTTGTCGCGCAGCAGTGAAGGGGTCGGCCTGGGCTTAAGTATCGTGCGCGAGTTGGTTCGCTTACACAAGGGCAGGGTCCAGTTGCTTAGTTCGCTCAAAGCTGGTAGCAGTTTTTGCTTGCAGTTGCCGCTGGCAGGCTGATGGTTCATCCGTGCGGATGAAATCTTGGGATTGCTTTGCAGAAGGGCAGGGTTATATTCGTCATCCTTGTAATTTTTAAGTACAGGTAAATTTTATGCAGATATTGAAAGTTATTCTCATCATTTTAGAGGTTATCCTGCTCTTCAACTTGTTGATAGTAGTGCATGAGCTGGGGCATTTTCTGGCGGCGAAGTGGCGTGGATTGGTCGTCGAGAAATTTGGCATCTGGTTTGGCAAGCCACTCTGGAAGAAAGAGATCGGTGGAGTTGAATACAGCCTTGGGTCGATTCCGGCGGGCGGCTTTGTAGCTTTGCCGCAAATGGCTCCGATGGAAGCCATCGAGGGCAAAAGCGACAGCGATAAGCAGGCCTTGCCGTCGGTTTC
>CAZHRP010000072.1:6925-10552 GCA_964535055.1 uncultured Chthoniobacteraceae bacterium | reverse complement strand
GCAACATCACCTCGGAGGCTGTCCAAATGACGCCATCCTCACTGGTTTCCATGCGTATTTCATATGAATGTAATAGCCTTTGGATTAGCAGTGTAAAAAATGCAGCTACCAGTATTGCTCTGCAATTGTACATAAAATGCTATAACTTAAACTCTAGCACTTATCAGTAATTTTTTGACCCCTGTCTAATTACAAGAATTGGTTGATTGTTCTGTAAGTAGGATAGAAAGACGCCTCCCGGCTTAAATGATATCGGCCAGTCCCTGTGGCTGCTCAAGCACAGTCGCTTGTCGGCTCACCGCCAACTTTGAATGTTGGGTATTAAACGTTGACTGTTGAATGTTGACTATTGATATCTATTGCCAGTTGATACGCCTTTTCCATTGCTGCCAGATAACCTGCCTCTGAGTACCCGGATTTGACCCGCTCAATAGCCGCAGAGGACAACTCGTTCCATTGCTCGGGATGCTGATGGAAGTTGCGCAAAGCATTTGCGATCTCCTGTTCGAGGAACTTCGGATCTTTTGGTTCCACCAGGATACCGCATTCTTTTTGAACGGCTATTGCTTGACCACCGCAATTCGCAACTACCGGCACACAGCCTGCCAGCATTGCTTCCAGCAGCGTAATCGGACAACCCTCACGCAAACTTGGCAATAAGTAGATATGCGAATGATGCAGTTCTTGCATGTATTCTTGTTTCTGCAGCATCGACTCAAAGCGTACCTGCTCAGAGAGACCTAACTGCCCCGCCAGTTTAACCAGATAATCGCGCTCAGGACCGTAACCGCCATATAAAAAACGAAATGGAATACCATCCGCCTTTAAACGGGCCAGTGCCTTAATTGCGATGGCAACTCCTTTGCGTCCCTCCAGATTACCACCAGCAAAGATGCGAATCTCTCCGCCCTGATACGGCTGGCGCGCTGAGCGGTAGCTATCAAATTCCTGGATTTTCCGGGGTGTAACAAACGACTGTGTGGCAATCATCAGCTGCTCTTCACGGGCACCTGCCTGACGCATGACAGCTGCCGTTTCACGATTATTCGGCAACAGCACCGCATCAGATTTCATTGCCCGCCTGAGTCCCGGTGTGCGTACTGCCAGTTGGTTGCTAAGCATGCGCGCCAATTCAAAAAGTTTTGATGACTTACTCAATATGCCAAAAAACTTCCGCGGGAAGACTTCCCCGCCGCCCACTGGCCCAAACACCATTGGCAAACCCAGACCTGCCAGCGGCGACGGCATACGCCAACTGGCAAAGGTCACATGGTGAGCCAGCTCAAATGGTTGCTGCGCGATTAATTGTTGCGCCAGTTTCCGGGCCTCTGTGCACCATTGACGGTAATCCAGCCAGTCTTGCATACGTGCAATCATCCGGTTTTCACTCCACTTAATCGGCTCACCAAGAAAATGGAATTGCAGATGTTCGCGATGCGGATGATCCATCAACCCGGCCTCGATATCCTGGCGATTAAATCCATGAGTAAGGACTACCAACTCGTGCTTCCTGGCCAGAGCGCTGACGCTGGTCCAACCAACATGCCATTCAGATCCGGCCCCCGGACGACAGGCAATTGCACTGACTAGGATTTTCATTTAGGTCATTTATCACGCACAGTGATCGGTTTCTAGTCTGAAAAGCCGGCCCGAGCTTCGTTTGAAATCAAGCTTTCCCAATTACGGCATTATTTATTAATTTCTGCCAATGAATCTGCACAGACTATTTAGCACTTTACGGCAGTTGAACAGGTTTCCAGAATTACTCCGTTGTTACCGCTACTTCGAAAAACCCACATCAACCGCTCTGGCATTCACCACCATTTGGAAAGGAAAATTTCCCAGGGTACTACATTATAATAGAAATAATGTCCGCTACACGATCCCTCTCCCTGCTTGGGAAGACCTTACCACAGCCTGGGTGGTTCTTCTTGGAAACGAGTATCGCGTATTGTCAGATGATCGGATCGTTTTGGATATCGGGGCTAATATTGGCACGTTTGCGATCTATGCTCATTCTATGAACAAAGACTTAAAAATCTACTCCATCGAGCCATACCCCGAAACCTTTGATGCCCTGGCCGCCACTATTAAAGCCAATCAGGAAATTCAAAATATTACCCTGCGACAGTGCGCGATAGCCGGCAGTGACGGGCAGGTGAAATTCAACTCAGCATCCGATATTCCCAGCCACAGCAGAAGCATCGATAATAGCCACGACCCAAGTGACTATGTGGCTGTCGATGCTTACTGCTTGGAAACTTTCTTAGACCGGGAGCAACTAGCCACCGTCGACTTTGTGAAAATCGACATTGAAGGTTCAGAATATGACCTGATTGGCGGCGCCTCCAGGCAAACTTTAAGACGCAGCAAAAGGTATGGAATCGAATACCACAGCAAGGGTGTCAAAGCCATCTCAGACAAAATGAGCAACTGCGGGTTCGAGATTACTGATTATCCGAAGCAAGGCATTAGTGGCGTCGTCGAGTTTACACGAATGGATTAATTAACTAACAAAAGCTGTTAGAATATTTGCTCATAATCGGCCTTTCTAAGTTGGCCCCTTGCTTCTTCTCTGATATCTGCGAGCGATTTCAAATCATAGTGGCGGCGGACTGGCCCCATTAGCGGACGCAACGGCCGGGTAAACTGAAGCGCAATATCTAGCCTGCCTTTCAGTTGTGGCGCAAGTTTTGCACGTTTTTCCTGATCGGTGTTTTGAAAACTAGCGGTAGCCTGGGTTAACCAGGAGGCGGTCTCCGACACCAGCTCAATGCTTGACTTTCCCTGCGGCCACTCCAAACGCTCCTCAATCCCCAGAAAATCAAGCAATCTCTGCAAATCTTCAGGAATGGTCGCATAATTAAGCTCGAATCTGGCAGTTTTTGGCAAGTGCTCAAATGCATTTTCATAACTTTGGGTAAAAACGGCAAATCGCCAGGGGTTGCGGTTACGCATCCCAAAATCCACCCGAAATTGCGAGTCGAATATATTGTGCAAATGCCGCCGTAAGATAACGAATCGGCCACCTGTTAGCACCGGACCCTTATGCAAGCCGATCGTGCGGGTTGTCTTCCAGATGACATGGGTCACCTGACTACTATCCTTGCCCAGCTTAACAGTCAAAGCTTTACCCAACGCTAACAGTATTTCAGCATCGCTACCTTCCATACACCGTTCTGCGTCATCAATTGATAACGGCGTGGGCGGCTCCGGCAACGAAGGAAAGGTGCTGCCCCGGTAAAGCGCCGCCAGCCAGCGTTTACTCCTGCGTTCCTCGCTGCTAATCTCACCCAGTACTTGCGGGAATGACGATTCGGGCATCACAACAACGCCTTTTATCCGATCCAGAATAGCACTTAGTACCGTACTGCCACTACGCGGCTGAGATAATATGAATGATAGCATCGAGTCTATTAACTTAAGCTTTCCTAAAAATACGAGAAGTAATCATGTTTCGCCGGCCAGGCCTTCACCTGAGTCAATGCTGCATGGAGGTCTTCTTGCGGCCGAAGGTCTGGAGTGCCCGCCACAACCGGTTACAGGTACCAAGCGGGCTGGCCAGTCCTGCTACAACCAAATGCAGCACGGCCTCAACACGTCGGTCATTGGCAGCAAGGTTTTTGG
>CAZHRP010000072.1:0-6915 GCA_964535055.1 uncultured Chthoniobacteraceae bacterium | reverse complement strand
GCTTCAACAGGAAATCGTAGGCGCCCACGAGGAAACTCCCCGAACCGCAGGCCGGATCCAGAACTCCATGTTTCCAGGCCAGCACTTTCAATTTCCCGGGCCGTGGAACCTCTGCAACATCCAGCGGATGAGCCAATCGCTGTCGGGCATAGGACAGTTCAGCCGCGCGAATTTCCAGCAACATCTGGAGAGCCTTACTGGTAGTCACCGATGAACAGCGCATACGATACTCCACCAGTGGCTCACCGAGAAAACCAACTTTCCCGAATTCCTCCATCCGATAGAGAAAGATGTTAGCGTCAGCCGACCGGTACGGCGGGTGGAAGCGCGGAGTCCCCAGGCGCTTAAAAAAGTAAGTGCTGGGCAGTGTCCAAAGAGGTGTATCTTCTGTGATTTCCTTCCCCCAGACATCTTTACCGATGTACCTTCCGACCCGCTTGCCAGCTTCATTGATTAACCAGGCATCTGAGGTTAGTAAGCTGACTTTCGGCTGCTTAGCAACCAGTCGTAAGTAGCCATCAACCTGGCGGCTTAAGGTGTCCGGCAACATGCGGTCATCGGAATCAAGCATCGCAACGTACTCACCGAACGCCATTTCAATACCAGCATTACGGGCCGCACTGATGCCCGCATTGCGATCAAGAAAATGCGTCCGCACGCACCGATCACGGGCAGCAATCTGCTGCAGATACTCTCGCGACTCATCCGACGAGGCATCATCAACCACTATCAATTCGAATGCCGGGTGCTCGTTGGCCAGCACGCTTTCAACCGCTTCAATCAGCCACGGCATACCATTGCGATTGATCATTATTACACTTACCTGTGGAGGTACGGATGCCATACTGTTGCCTAACTGCTGTCAGCAAATTTAGAAAGTTGAATTGTTAGAAGCGAGCAGAGCTTAGCCGTAACCTGTTGTTTTCGCCTGCTCGATTACCTGCCGCGCCACTGCCAGATCATACTTGCGCCTCACCCCACCAAGGCATGGTCGCAACGGCCGCGTCATCAAAATCAATGATTTCAATGCCAGCCGCCTCAAAATGTTCAACCTGGCACGTTTTTCAGAATCATTATTGTGAAATGCCTCAAGTATTTTTGCATGCCAATCAAGCTGGGACACAGAACCTTCCAGGGCCGACTGGCCGGTCTGCCACAGCTCGTCACCCGCGCCTAATGCTGCCGCAACTTTCGGGACACAGTATGGGATTTGCGGATACTCAAGATCCATTACCGGGACGTTGTGATAAGTTGCCATAGCCTGCTCATAGCTCTGCGCAAAGAGAGCAAAATATAGTGGATTCCGGTTGTGTATACCAAATGGAACCCTGAACTGTGACTCGTACACGTTCTGCGGGTTCCGGCGCAGCTTCAGCAGTAGGTTGCCACAGTTGTTGGGTACGCTGGAAAAACTCAGCATTCGGGTGGATTTCCAGATCACCGCTTTGACTAACTCCGGATCTCTACCGCTTTTCTGTGCGATGGCTTGCCCCAAAGCAATCAGCATCTGCAACGCTGAACCAGTCATACAAGAAACAGCTTCCTGCCGATTAAGGGCACTACCGGAAAAACAACTGGCTACGAATAAAGCCGCGAGATAATCAGGATCACCCAACTCCTCATCATTCAATACACTCAGCAGCTGCGGAAATACCGACTCCGGCGGGCAAACGAGTCCCAGTTGCCGGTCGAGCAGCGAAGATAAAACCGTGCTGCCACTTCGCGGTAATGATACTATAAAACCAAGCTGAACCACTTCATCGAGTCTATCATAGTTATCAACATAAGTCGTTGCCAGACTAGGAATAGACTGCCACTCGGGCAACCAATATCGAAATGATTAGCTACTACCAACGGCACAAGTCTGTAAATAAACCGCTACCCGCTTGACTTATACTGCCCTGTAGATATACAGCAGCATTACCAATCAGGGACAGCTCAGATCGCGGGCAAATGCCGGTCGCCTGAAGCTCCGGTAAATACTCGATGGCACAAAAAATCAACAGTACTTACGTTTTTAAAAAAGTCCTGGAAAAACTCCTGCCCAGGCCAATGGTCATCCACCAGCTTAAGTTACTCTACTACCCGACGGCAAAAATCGCCTCGACCTCCATCCGTGAGTACTTAATTCGATGCCTCTCCGAAGCCAATCACACAGACAACAGCACCCAACTGCTAAACCTGGACTCGTTCGCACCACTCAGAGTAAATATGTACCGCGCCAGAAAATATGTGAAGCTTGGTTACCATTCGTTTGCAGTAACCAGGGAACCCGTGGCTCGCCTGGTTTCCTGCTTTAAGGATAAAATCCTGCCGTACCATGGTGGCCAGCAAGTTTATAGTGGCTTCGCCAGGTATAATACTATTTTAGGCAAACAGCTTTTTCACCCCAACATGACCTTTGATGAATTTGTCAGCCTGGTCGGCAAAATTCCTGATTTTCTGGCTGAGGCTCACTTCCGTTCTCAGCATCGGGCCCTTCCCGTTATCGGCAACAAGGTCAGAATTGATTATTTACATCGCCTGGAATCACTCGACGACAGCATGGCGCAAATGTGTTCAGAATTAGGCCTGCCAGCATGGCAACCGGTAAAAAGTAACACGACTGCCGGCAGATCCACCATCCATCCCAGTAAAAAGGATCTGGCCATCATTCACAAACGATACCGGCGGGATCTAATCCTGCTGGGGTACCAGCAAAACAATGTTAGCTAAAACGCTCGTTCACAAAGCGGCCATGCCGGTCGCATTGCATGCTGTCAGAACATTTGCTGCCTGCTGCGACAAGCATTTTCAGCTGGAAATTCATACCGACGGCAGCTTGGACGATACCGAAGTCCGGCAGCTGACTGCCGCGGCTGATGATCTGCAAACGACCATTATTGATCCGCCTGCAAGACAAGAGCATTTAGCCGGGCTGCGACCCGACTACCCACAGGTTGCCGGGCTGCTGGAGCGTGGTGGTTATATGTCTAAGATGCAGGTGCTGGCAATTGCAGAGGAGCCATTTTTCTATTTTGATTCTGATATCGTCTGGCTCCACCCATTCCAGCTTCAGATCCCCGACAATACCAGTGCAATCTTCTCCACAGAAACCTGGAGTTGGTACAATGGCATCCGCAAGCCACTCCATTGGATCAAGCGTCAAGTGCCTGCCCGGGTTAACTCCGGCTTCACCTACCTTAAGCCGCCATTTCCATTTGAGTTATTTGAGCAAATGCTGACAGCCAGGCTATATAATCCAGACCATAAATACAGTACCGATCAGGAAATACTCGCATACTTATATAAGGACTGCAGGTTATTCAGGCTCGATCAACTGGTCCGCTCCAGAGTTGGTGCCAAATACCAAATCAATGAGCATCAGGCAGTCGCATTACATTTTCCCGGCGGGATGTGGAAACCTCATTTACAACAGATAGAGAACTATCAGATTCATTCATCAGTGAAGCCTGTAACCATTGCTCTGACGCAACCTGAGCCGCTCTCTATGCAGGAATACCTGCGCTTGAGAACAATAGTAATGATCGAAGAAAACTGGCTGCTGCACCGAATTGCCAATCAACTACGCAGGCTCAGGAGCTGGGGGCAATAATGACATGAGTGAGAGATTCACCAATGTCATTCACGCCCAACATGGCAACGAGTGGGCGAGCATCCTGGAAGGAGCATACCTGGTTCAATTTTTCCAGCAACTGCGCAAATTGTTGGGCACCGACTTTCAGTCGTACAGGTTCCTGATAATCAACCACAACATGCGCAAAGGCCCGCCACCGCTGCCAATATCAGGTGATGATGTCATACTGATCTGGCTGAGCGATGAAACCGGGCATGTGCCCGAGGAACTTACTCCATCCTTCAAACTGATCTTAAAGTCCTACTGGCCACTAGAAGACTCCATAGCTAACATCCACCCGTTTCCGCTAGGTGGCTCATCAGAAGTGATCAAGCAGGAGTCCGTCGCCTTTGCTGAAAGAACCACCAATGTTTTTTACTCAGGTAATTTTAATGCTCACCGGATCAATCTCTACCGCCAGTTTTCACTCTTAAAGCACCTCCCGCCATTTGATCTCGGTCCTTACCAGCTATTACTCGTCATTTCTAAACTCTTCAATTTGGTCCGCAAAAAAATCCCTAAAGATTTCTCCAACCATTGGCCGTCATCCTATATTCGTTTCACCGACGGCTTCGGCAAAGGACTATCGCCCGCTGACTATGCCGCTAAATTGGCTGACTCAAAAATTGCTATTTGCCCGCATGGTTTTGCCAGCCCCGAGTGTATCCGCCACTTTGAAGTCTTTAAGCTGGGGGCCGTTGCTGTGTCTTGTCCGCTGCCTCCCAACAAATTCTACAAGCACAGCCCGATCATCCAGTTATCAAGTTGGCGGAGTCTCGATCAAACCATAAATGACCTGCTGAACAATCCTCACCAACTAATCGAACTCGGCGGCAGGTCGCTGGAATGGTGGCAGTCGCTGTGTTCCGGGCATGCTATGGCACAGCAGGTTTCAGAATTATTGAGTCAATAGTCGCTCACTGACTTTGGGTAAGCAATTTTAGCATATTTTTAGTTACAGCTTCAGCCCCTACCCGAGCCTGCCAGGTATTTGCTATCCCTATCGGATCTCGCATGCCCTGATTCCACAAGGTAGCTTCTGCCGAGAGTGCATCTAACAAACTATTGACCGAATAATATGTGGCAACTGTTCCTGAATCACTACCACCACACCAGTGCATTCCTGCAATATGGGGGGAGGCAACCACTGAGCAACCGGCACATAATGCTTCCGCTACAGCCAGAGAAAAACCTTCATAGCGTGAGGTATTCAGGAATATCCTCGCCTTGTTCATAGCTCCCAGTAATTGCGTGTTAGAGACCTGGCCCGTAGCTATGATTCTATTCCCGCATCGGGCGGTAAACTTGTCGAACAACCCAGCTAACTCTTCAGGAACACTACCATATAACTCAGCTCGCCAATTTGGACGGTATTCCAGAAAACGTGCCAGTACCTTGAGCATCATCGGGAAATTTTTCTGGAATGCCCCCCAGCGTCCGACCGCAACTACCAGCTTCTCGCGCTCTTGTGCCTGCTGAAAGTCAGGCACCTTGCGAATTATTATCGGGTGCGGTAACAGCACGACATTATTACCTGAATGCCCCATCATGCGCAATAGCCTGCCGATGCGTTCAGCTGCTACCGGCGACTCGGCTGCCACGAGCGGCAAGCCGGCCAGCGCCCTGCACATGGGAGCATCCAACACTTTTGGTCGCAGCAGGTGATAACCTGCCAGCAATCCGGGTAGTACATGTCGCCCAAACCTTTGCCATGGTTCGCGTGAGTTGCCCAACCCGGAATAAAGCCTGTGGAGGTAAAGCGGCAAATCGACCCGTGGCGACCGCATGCCATCGGTGTCGAGTCGCTCCATCACTCGCGGCGTCGCCTGAACCGCAGCATTCCACCACGGTTGATACGCTTTTCTCCCCCAGGTGTTGAAGACAACTGCCCAGGGCGCCTGCTGTTGCCACCAGCCCGGCTCCTGCAACTCCTCTGGCCTGGCAATCAGAAAACGTTCGTCAGGCCGCCGGGGATCGGGTGCTGGGCAGACCAATGACGCCGAATAGCCAAGCTTTCGCAGCGTATCAGTTAATAGCCCCTGATCCCGGTGCCAGGAATTTTCCAGGTTGGCTCCGGATATCGACGATACAAGATAGATTTTTTTGTTTTCCATCAGCATGTGCCCCAAATGTGGCATCTTTCTCTCAATTCCACTTGATGCATTTGGTGTCCAATCTCGCTGCTACCCAGTCATCCTCTTATACTGAGGGTTGCTACCAGATAACCATTTAGCTGCCAGCTTAGCAAAGCACATTTCTACTGCTTGCAATAGGAATAATCACCCGCTATTGATTTTCCCCTGATGCGCTTGGCTTACTTACTGGAATTTCCACTTGCCTTCCAAGGTGGTGTGAGTGTGTTGGTCGGCGAATTAATCATCGGGATGGCTGATTTAGGCCACGAGGTTATTCTGGTTTCTCCGGATGACGAAGGCTCATTAGCTACTTCACCGGCAGGTCGCCGGGTCTCAAAATTAATTACCTGCTCTCTCCAGTCCAATCCGCCCGCTCAGGCCTTTAGTCAGGATGCCCAGCAGTTGATCCAACAAATTACCGCGGCAGCTCCCGATCTGTGCCATTTCCATTGCAGCGGCCTGTACGGCTGGGGAAATCGCTGGCCGGGCTGCAATATTCCAGCCAAGCTTAAGTCTGGCAGAATACGTAATATTTGGACTAACCATCTTGTTGTTAGTATTTTTCACGGTTACTGTGGATCTTTTAAACCACTTTTTTTTAAACTAGCCATGCTGCCGTTGGCATGGCTTGGCAAAGCCCAGCAGCTGCAATCAGTGGAGCGTGAAATCTGTGTCTCGCGCCACGATGCAAATAAAGTCAGCAGTTGGCATCCTCTGCAAAAAAGCAAAATTTGCACGATTTATCACACGAAATTAAATGACGCCACCGTTCCAGCTGCTGAGATGAAACGACAGTCCAGGATTCTCTCGGTCGGGCATGTAGCTTTTCGCAAAGGCCAGCATGTCCTGGCAGAGGCCTTTGCCAAGATCGCCTCCCGATTCCCTGAATGGACACTGGATATAGCCGGTGATGTGGTCGAGGAAGCCTGCCGCAAAAAAATTCTGGAAATCGCCGCTACAAACGGTCTCGAGCAGCGCATCACCCTGCTCGGAGCACGGGCCGATGCCGACCAGTTAATGGCGAAGTGCGGAATTTTTGTACAACCCTCGCTCCAGGAAGCCCTCGGTCTGGCCTTGCAGGAAGCCCTTTGGCAGGAATGTCCCTGCATCGGAGCAGCCGCCGGTGGCATTGCTGCCGCAGTCGCTGCGAAGAAGCGGCGCGAA
>CAZHRP010000071.1:7628-10572 GCA_964535055.1 uncultured Chthoniobacteraceae bacterium | reverse complement strand
GATGCCATGACGGCCATGGCTGACATTGTTGTCATAGGACAGCTCACGTTCAGTCGTGAGGATTTCAGCCAGCTTGCGTGCGGTACCGCTTGGAGCATCAAATTTGTGGCGGTGATGCATTTCAACGATCTCGATATCGAATGACTTTCCCAGAGCCAGTGCCGCCTGGTTAGCCAGCCAGAAGAGGGTATTAACCCCAACACTGAAGTTAGGTGCCAGAACCATCGGGATGGAAGCGGATGCTTGATTAATGAGTTCCAGCTCATCATCGCTGTGCCCGGTCGTGCCAATCACCAGCGGTATGGCATGGCTGACGCATAGCCGGGTAACTTCAGCGCATGCGGAATGATGGGAAAAATCGATGACACACTCGGCTTCGGTAATTGCATCAGCCAGCGAGTCGCCCTGATCAATGGCAGCAATCACAGCAACCTCAGCATTGCTGGCCGCGCTGGTCAATACCGCTTGTCCCATGCGTCCTTGTGCCCCATTGACCAGCACTTTTAACTGGTTACTCATAATAATTTTAATTGCTTCAGAGTGGCTTTTACGACGGTAGCATTAGTAGTAGATAGTGGCACCAGAGGAAGTCGCACTTCGGGACTAATCATTCCCATCTGGGCTAAGGCGAATTTTACCGGAACCGGGTTACTTTCAATAAAAATATCCTTAAATAATCGATAGTACTGAAAGTGAATTTGGCGTGCCTCTGCAAACTTGCTGTCCTGGCAATTTTTGACCAGGGCAACAATCGCCGTGGGCACTAGATTCGATGCGACACTAATTACGCCGGATGCCCCAACCGCCATAAACGGCAGGGTCAGCGAATCATCTCCCGATAAAATGGTGAAATCAGTGGGTAGAGCTGTCCGCAATTGACTCACCCGTTCAACCGAGCCGCCAGCTTCTTTCATACAACGAATATTCTTGCAAGCCTCGGCCAGCCTGACAACTGTTTCGACAGCAATTTCAACTCCGCAGCGACTCGGGATGCTATATAAGACCAGTGGTAGGGAAGTATTATCAGCAATCTCTTTAAAGTGCTCGAACAAGCCCTGTTGCGACGGCTTATTGTAATAAGGAGCTACTACTAGCGCCCCATCTACTCCGGCTTGCTCTGCATCTATAGTCAGTGCCACAGCCTCTGCAGTCGAGTTGGATCCGGTTCCTGCAATGACGCTGCAACGACCATCAGCAGCGGTCACAGCTTCTTTGATTATTTGCCGGTGTTCTCTATGGTCAAGTGTCGGTGATTCGCCGGTGGTTCCGGCAGGAATGATACCGTCGATCTGTGCATTGACTTGAGACGTGACCAGTTTGTGATAGTCATCGCTATCAATGGTACCATCACGAAATGGTGTAGCCAACGCTGTGTATGCTCCTCTAAACATAATTTTGATACATTACTGTCTCCCGGTGCCTGGAGCTTGCAGACCCTCTGGCAACCTGTTCGAGCAAGTTAACCCTACTGGTCAAGCGGCTGGGGCAATGACCAGATCCAGCTGGATAACTACTTCCTTACGAATCAGATCATCCGGTTTACCGGGAAAGCGAATCTCAAAATCAAAGCGATTGATATCAAATTCTGCCTGAATCGTGATTTTATCATTGCTTTTGGTTAGCGTGGCGGGAAAAGCGATATTTTTAGTCACCCCGTGCAGCGTAAAATCACCGGCAATACGATAGCTGTTGTCATCCTGCGGGGTGATCGAGGTCAATACAAACCGGGCCTCAGGGTATTGTTCGACGTGAAAAAAGTCTTCCGACAGCAAATGCTCCAATAATTTAGGATGATCAGCCCAGGTGGATGTCATGTCGATAACTATAAGATGGTCGGTTCCATGCAGCTGACCATCTGATATTGTGAAATGACCTTCGAATTTTTCGAATCCACCCTCGTGACTACCTGTGATTTTGGATCCGATAAAGCCAATACGTGATTCCGGGGTTAGCACATACTTAACAGCATCGTCGGGTTGTTGCTCGGTGACTTGCGCATCGGTATCGCTGGTTGTCAGCGGCTCGCTCACTTCAGCATCCGGGGTGTCATCGGCCGGGTTATCGCAGGAGGTGAGCAAACATGAGGCAACCGCCAGATGGAGTGTGATAAACAGAGTTGGGATAAAGCGTTTTATTTTCATAAGCATTTTGATTGCGATCTCAAATCAGTAACTGATACATGGCTATGCTAATGGATTTACCAGCCAAGTCAAATAGTCGTTAGACGCTCAAGCTAACACTTGCCAACTGCTGGCGGGTTCCATTATTTATACTGCATGTTGCAAAAAATGATGCTACTCACACAGGTTGGCAGCAGAACCTTTGCCGCTTTGATATTGGCTGTGTTGACGTTGTTGCCAGCTGCCTGTGTGCAAGTGCAGCCAAGTGTCAGTGAAAACACAGTGAAGTCTGGAATTCGCGCCACGGCATACACTCACATGGAATCAGATCATTTAAAGTACGGGAGACACAATGCAATCGGATCGCAGCTTCGCTACGGTGAAGTAACCAGTGCTGCTGCTGACTGGTCACGCTACCCGGTTGGCACCAAATTCCGGATTAAGCAAACCGGTCGGGTTTACGAGATAGATGATTACGGGTCAGCGCTGGTGGGTACCGATACCATTGATGTATATGTGCCCAACAAGTCGGCGATGCGAAGTTGGGGGACCCGCGAAGTAGATCTCGAAATACTCGAGTGGGGTGACCTCGAGCGCAGTCGCCAGATTCTTGAGCCACGGGCACGTCATCGGCACGTCCGGGCGATGTTGGAGGGGATGCCGCGGGAACTTTAACCCTGGCTGGTGGAGATAATATCTTATGCGAATATTTGTAACCGGGGGAGCTGGATATGTGGGAAGTATTTGTGTCGAGCAGCTCATTCAACACGGCCATGAGGTAGCGGTTTTCGATAACCTGACAGAAGGACATCGGACAGCTGTTC
>CAZHRP010000071.1:0-7618 GCA_964535055.1 uncultured Chthoniobacteraceae bacterium | reverse complement strand
GTTCATCCACAAGCGGTTTTTTATCAGCACGATCTAGCCGAGGCCGACGTATTAGCCGGCTGCATGGGCGATTTTCGGGCGGATGCTGTGATGCATTTTGCCGCTAATGCGCTGGTTGGCGAATCGATGCAGGATCCTGGCAAATACTTCCGCAATAACGTTGCCGGCGGATTAAATCTGCTGGATGCCATGGTGAAAAATAACGTCGGTCGGATTGTGTTTTCTTCAACTTGCGCTACGTTCGGTCAACCAGAACGTCTGCCGATCGATGAGTCGTTGCCTCAAAGTCCGATCAACCCCTACGGTGAGTCCAAGTTGATGTTTGAAAAGATGCTCTACTGGTACGACCAGATATATGCCATCAAGCACGTGATATTGCGGTATTTCAATGTGGCCGGTGCCAGCGAGGTTTATGGCGAGAACCATCGGGTCGAGACTCACCTGATCCCCAATGTGATAAAGGTGGCGCTGGGACAAAAGTCGCATGTCGAAATTTACGGTGACGACTTCGATACTGCGGATGGAACATGCGTGCGCGATTACGTCCATATTCTGGATCTGGCTATGGCTCACCGGCTGGCTTTGGGCTGTGAGCAGTCAGCACACTTCAACTTGGGTACTGGCGGTGGGACCTCGGTGCTTGAAGTTATCGAATGTTGTCGCCGGATTACCGGGCATGAAATTCCGGCCGAAATAAAACCGCGTCGACCAGGTGACCCGGCACGCCTGGTGGCGGCCTCCGATAAAATTCGCAACCAGTTAAACTGGGCGCCACAGCACCAGTCGATTGATCAAATTATTGAAAGTGCCTGGCGCTGGCATCAAAAATATCCGGACGGCTACCAGGATTGATCGTGACCCGCAGCTTGGCATTTATGGCTTTTCCTCTTGGCAAGCGGCTGGCATGCTGATTACTTTGCGCTAAATATGAAGTTATTTTTATTCACCTTATCCGTAGCCGTATCGCTGCCGCTGCTCAGCTGGGCGCAGTTCGGCAGTTTCAGTGAAGTGCCCATCGAAATTACGGCGGACGGCGAAACACGTTTTGAAGGTGGCGTCGCCGTGGCTGAGGATAACGTTGCAATCAGCTACGGTAACACCAGTATTTTTTGTGATTTTGCGCAGTATAATCCTGATACCAAAGATGTGTTGTTGCGGGAAAATATCAGGATTTACCGGGAGGATTATGTTTTTAACGGCGACCGCGCAGTCTATAATCTGGAAACCAATACCCTGCGCGCAGCCGACTTCGCAGGCTCCGCCGAACCATTTTATTTTGGCGGTGAAAACCTGACGACAATCGGCTCGGAAAATTACCGGGTTCGTCAGGGCTTGCTAACTACTGATGATGCTGCGGTACCAAGCTGGCACTTCAAGGCGAAAAGCGTCAGGATTTATCCGGATGACCGGATCATATTCAGCAATGTTTCTTTGGTGTTGGGCAAAACACCGGTGTTCTGGTGGCCCTACCTGTTTCAATCCATTGACGACGACATGGCATTTTCTATCAGTCCGGGTTACAATGAAGATTGGGGGTTATTTGCCCTGACTTCCTACCGGTTTCCAATCGCCGACGATGCTTCAGGCACCCTGCGTCTTGATGGTCGCTCGGAGCGCGGGTTTGGAGTTGGACTTGATGCTGATTTTTCTCTGGGCTCCGATCCGCGTAGTTTTGGTGAGCTGACTACCTACCTGACTGACGACAGCGACCCGCAGACCAGCCCGACTGGCAGTACCCGCAGTGAGCCGATTGACTCCCAGCGCTATCGTGTCAGTTATCAATCGCAGACCTACTTGACCGAAGATATTTACCTGCTGGCGGATATTAACTATTTGAGCGACGAGTTTATACTGGAAGACTTTTTTAAGCAGGAATTTATCGTTGATCCACAACCGGATAACGTGATTGCCCTGACCAAATGGAGTGAAAACTACACCATCACGGCGCTGGCCAGAGCCCAGATCAATGACTTCCAACAAACGACTGAGCGGCTGCCGGAGATAGTCCTCGATTTCAAACGACAAAACTTTTTTGGTACACCAATTTTTTATGAGGGTGAAACCGGAGTTGCCAGGCTGCAGCTAGCACGCGGTGACAACGTAAGTGTACCGATATCTCTGGATACCATGGAGCCGCTGACCGGTCTGGCGCGAGTACCATTTATCGATCTGGAAACAACCCGATTTGATACCTTCCATCAATTTACCTATCCGCGCACTTATGGGGGCTGGTTATCATTTATTCCGCGGGTCGGAGTTCGGGCAACTTATTATACAGATACCTTCAACCAGGATTTTGAGCCATCTGGCGGCTCGGACTACCGGTTAATTTTTAACACCGGTTTTGAGTCCTCATTGAAACTCACGAAGGATTACAGTGATAATATCCGATCACGTGCCTGGGGACTCGACGGCTTGCGCCATGTGTTCCAGCCTTATACGAACTTTTCTTTAGTAGCCGACTCCGGGATGAGCGCGGAACAGGTGCTGCAAATTGACCGCTTGATTCCATCGACTGAGATTCCACCTCTGGATTTTCCTCAGTTCACTTCTATTGACTCGATCGATAACTGGTCAATTTGGAGATTTGGCATGCGCAACAGGTTATATACGAACCGGGATGGAGGTAAGTTCCTGTGGCTGGAAATGGATACATTTTTAGACATCAACTTTGAAAATCCTTACACCGATGATACGCTGTCGAACTTGAATAACCGGCTGGTCTTCCGCCCGCTGCCTTGGTTGCAATTCAGTGTTGATTCGCAATTGCCTTTGGACAGCGACGGATTCACATCGATCAACTCACAGTTGGACTTTATGGTAACGGATTATCTCGATATCAATATTGGCCAGCGCTATTTGAGCGATAGCCCGTTCTTTCGCAACAGTAATCTGATCACTTACGGTGGTTTTTGGCAGCTTAATGAAAACTGGGGTTTCAGCCTGCAGCATCGCTATGAGGCAGACGACAGCACGCTCGAGAGTCAGGAGTATCTGATCCACCGCGACCTGACCAGTTGGATAGCTTCGCTGGGAGCCATTATCCGGGATAACGGCAATGACAATACTGATTTTGGGGTGCTGTTGACATTTACTTTGAAAGATTTCCCGATGCTCAATGTGCCGCTGAATTTCGAGCCGAGCGGTGGCAGTCAGTAAGCTGCTAATTAGTGCCACAGAACTATTTAGTTAACCATTAATTAGCTGCAAGACTAACCCATCTATCTGCAATAGTTATCTATGTCATCAAGAATAAGCATCGTTGGATCTGGCTATGTCGGACTGGTTACGGGAGCCTGTTTTGCTGAAGTGGGCCACAATGTCATTTGTGTTGATAACAATGAAAAAAAGATTGCATCGCTATTAGCAGGCGAAATTCCCATCTATGAGCCTGGCCTCGAAGATATGGTGCATCGCAATGTCAGTGCCAGGAGACTTCATTTTACAGGTAGTATTGAAGAAGGAGTTGATAATTCCGAGATCGTTTTTATCGCCGTTCCGACACCGCCACGCGAGGATGGTAGTGTCGA
Source organism: uncultured Chthoniobacteraceae bacterium (assembly GCA_964535055.1). Classification (GTDB taxonomy): domain Bacteria; phylum Verrucomicrobiota; class Verrucomicrobiia; order Chthoniobacterales; family CAKUMP01; genus CAYUDZ01. The sequence continues at coordinate 4,088 of CAZHRP010000071.1, read as the reverse complement.
TCTTAGTTTTATCGAAAAAGTTGCACGCGAGATTGCCAGTGTGCTCAAGGATTACCGGGTAGTGGTGGATAAAAGTACTGTGCCGGTGAAAACCGGTGAAAAAGTGGCTGAGACGATCCGCAGGTACAATCAAGCCGACGCTGAATTTGATGTGGTGAGCAATCCGGAATTTCTGCGGGAAGGCTGTGCGGTTGCAGATTTAATGAATCCGGATCGTATAGTTATCGGCTCCAATAGTGAGCGAGCCACTAATCTTATGCGCGGCATCTATGAGCCATTTCATGCCCCGGTACTAACGACCGACATAAATAGCGCGGAGCTGATCAAGCATGCCGCCAATTCATTTCTGGCGATGAAGATTTCATATATCAATGCGGTGGCAGAGATTTGTGAAGCCAGTGGTGCAGACGTCGAAATGGTAGCGGATGGTATTGGTATGGATCGGCGGATCGGGCGCAATTTCCTAAATGCCGGCATTGGATACGGCGGTTCCTGCTTTCCCAAGGATCTGGCAGCCTTCATCAATATCAGCGATCATTTGGGTGTACCCTTTGGTATGCTTAAAGAAGTCCAAAGGGTAAATGCGCATGCGCGAGACCGTTTTATTGATAAAATTCGCCAGAAACTGTGGATTCTGAAAGACAAGAAACTGGCGGTTTGGGGATTGGCCTTTAAGCCGGATACTGATGATGTGCGTAATTCGGTGCCGATCGAAATTATCGAAATTCTTTTAGGTGAAGGAGCAGAGGTAAGAGCCTATGACCCTAAAGGTATGGAGAATGTCAGGGATTTTAACCTGATTCCGGGCGTGCAACTAGTCGACTCAGCGTTGGCTGCAGCTGATGGTGCTGAGGCTTTATTGCTGGCAACTGACTGGAATGAGTTTAGCAATGTCGATTTGAGTGAATTAAAGGACAAAATGCACACCCCGCTGGTCTTTGATGGTCGCAACCTGTTTGATCCCGAGACAATGAAGAATTTTGGTTTTGAGTACTATGGGATCGGCCGGCCACAGGCTTAATTATTTTAGCGGATGACTTTGGGACTAAGTTTATTTTGACTAAACCTGCAAGCACACGCTCGCTGGCATTAGAGATCCTCGAGCGTTGGTCGAACTCGAATGATTTTATTGACGGTATACTGCGGGCTATGCTGGTTGCTGCAGATGGGTTAGCGGCACGGGATCGCCACCTGGTACATGAATTAAGCTTTGGAGTGCTGCGTCATCTCAGGGAATTGGATTTCCTGATTGGGCAGTTGGTCAACAAGCCATTAGATAGCAAAACCCGGAATACTCTACGACTGGGTATTTATCAGATTCTATTTACCAGGGTAGCAGATCATGCAGCGGTCAATGAGACAGTGTCTACTGCTGGCAGGGCTAAGCCATTGGTTAATGCGGTGCTGCGCCGGTTTTTGCGCGAGCAGCAGCAGTTGCTTGCAATATTAAAAATGCAACCATTGGCAGTCCGCTACTCCCATCCTGACCCGCTGGTACAGCGCTGGTCCAACGTCCATTCTAGTGAAGTAGTTACAGATTTGATGCGTTTAAATAATGAGCCGCCGCAGCTGACTATACGAGTGAATGGCTTGCGCTCTGCTGCTCAGCGGATCGATGAATCTGGCAAAGCACAGCCACTCCCCGGCTATCCTGAGATGCGGGTAGTATCAGAGTTGCCTTCTAACTGGCTGGCGAATGGTGATTGTTATATGCAGGATCCCAGTACAATTCATGCCTGCCGAATGCTAGCACCATTGGCCGGGGAAAGGGTGCTTGATGCATGTGCCGCACCCGGTGGCAAAGCTGCCATGCTGGCGGAACTGATGCAGGGTCAGGGTCAACTGGTTGCAGTGGATTCTGATGCTTCGCGATTAAAGCAACTTGGAAGTAACCTCTCCCGCATGCAGGTTGAAAATGTGGAGTTTACTTTGCTGGACTGGACTCGCAAGAAGGAGGCATCAGCGGCAGCCAAAGAGGTCATCAATGCAGCTCCTTTTGATAGGATTCTGGTTGATGCTCCCTGCACAAACACCGGAGTACTCAGGCGCAGAGTTGATGCCCGCTGGCGGTTGGGTGAGCACGATCTGCAAAAGATGCCGCAAATCCAACTGGGTATACTCGAAGGGATATTGCCTCATTTGAAGCCGGGTGGAGCTTTGGTATACTCAACCTGCAGCCTGGAAGAAGAGGAAAATCAGGGTGTTATCGAGCAATTGTTGGCCAGACATCATGAGTTAGTGTTACTTGATACCAAACAGGTATGTCCTTGGACTGATGGTTATGATGGTGCCTTTGCAGCCCTGTTGGAACTGCGCAGCTAACCTTCAAGAGCTTATATGAGGTATGCCGCAAAATTATTGACTTCGCTTGGGCTTGGAGTGCTGGTGGTGTGGGCCTTCGGTGCCATCTGCTACGATGGTCCGAGTGCCGGCTTTGGTGGTCTAAACTTATTGCTGGCTGGACTTTGGCTGGCGATCATTATTTTGATAACATTCTGGCGGAAAGTACGCAACTGGCGGCTGCCGGGTTTGTTATTTCTGATTGTACTGGTGCTGGTTCCCTGGTTGCTAATCAAGCCATCCAATAATAAACAGTGGGCACCAGAATATGCTCGCACCGGATGGGTGGAAATAGTTGACGGTAACTACATATTCCATAATGTGCGCAACTTTAGTTACTTCACCAATAGTGATCCGGTCGAAAATTGGGAGACCCGCACATACCCGGTTAATAGCCTGCAGGGAGTCGACTACTTTCATAATGCCTTCATGGGTGATTTTCTGGCTCACCCGATAATGAGTTTTGATTTTGGCTCCGCTGGTCGAATAGCGCTGACGATCGAAACCAGGCGGGAAAAGCATGAACCATTTACTTTTCTAGGCGGCTTTTATAAAGCTTATGAATTACAATATATCTTTGCGGATGAGCGTGATGTCGTCAGGGTACGAACCAATATTCGCAATGAACCAATGTACTTGTACCGGTTGCTGGCGAACCCGGAGCAAGCCAGGGAATTCCTGCTGGAAACCATAGCCGCTCAAAATACCCTGCGAGATAAACCTGCATTTTATAATGTAATCAGTCACAATTGCACCACCAGCTTGCGCGCCCAGAGACCGCTCGCTAAACGCAAAAAGTGGGATATCCGGATCCTGGCCAATGGCTTGCTGGATGAGTTGGCCTGGGAGCGAGGTGCTTTGTTGGACCAGGGCTTACCGTTTCAGCAGCTGCGTGAGCGAAGCCTGATCAATGACAGGGCCAGACAGGCAGATGACGATGCTGATTTTTCAACTAGAATTCGGGCTGGATTACCCGGATTTCAGTAACCTGCAGCTTGCTGGCGGGTGTTTTAGAGAGGGTTTTTCCAGCCATTTGGCGTGACCGGGTCGTCCAGCATGATAGCAACAGCCTTCTCGGGCAGGTTTAAGGTGATGCTGTTCAGTACTCGATTAGCCTGCTCATGTTCTCCATCAAAGTACAAGGTGACGGCATGAGCGTAAGCCAGGTGCGAGGGCAAGGAATCGTTGTCGATTGCCTTGGCGAGTGATTGTGACACTTCTTCCCGCTGGCCATTCTGGATTTGTGTGAGCATCAGTTTAAGCTCAATTATTTTGGTGTTGCCGACACGCTGTTTAGCCAATTCCAGGAAGCTAATTGCGGGCTGATGGTAATTCAGCCTGCGCAGGCAGTCGGAGAGTAATATGTAGAGTTCTGCAGAACTGGCGTCTACCTCAAGCCCTTGCAGACAGATGGAAATTGCCTTGCCGTACTGTCGGCGTCCAGTATAGCTCTGCGCCTGGATATAAAGTCCTCGCACTTTTTCACTGTCTTTCAAAGTGAGTGTGAATGCTTCATCTACCAGGCTTTCAGCAGCGCCAAAATCAGCCTGCTCAACGCGTTTTCCCGCTTTGTCCAGAATCTGTGTTGCAGAGAGAAGACTGATCGGTTGACTCTCAGGTGCCTCATCGGTGGTGGGAGTACCCCCCGTCAGAATTGCCTGTAAATTGTCCCGGCCATCACTGCGCATGGATGAATAGACTAATATTCCTACGAGAACCAATACGTTAGTGACAACCAACCAAAAGTA
>CAZHRP010000070.1:0-10904 GCA_964535055.1 uncultured Chthoniobacteraceae bacterium | reverse complement strand
ACATCGGGGTCTGCGCCTCACTACGATAGATGGCTTGTGATTTATCCGGGCTAGGATTGTTGTGGCTGATTGTTCTCTTCCAGTGGGTTATAGAGTGTCTGTCCTTTTATTGAGTTGAAATTACTGGTTGATCATTTGTTAACTCCCCGGGATCTTGACACCTGACGATGAAGTAGTGTCTTTTATGGGGTCATAAAACTTCATTGCGGCGACCTTTCCAGGTTATACCCCTGACAAAAGTGTACAGTAACAGGTTAATTATAAGCAGTCACATAGTCTCACGGCCAGACGTTAACAGCCCTCTGACCAAGCTATGAAAGCACTGATCCCGGCAGCTGGTCTGGGCACCCGTTTTCTTCCCTGGAGCAAAGCGGTGCCCAAAGAACTCTTTCCGGTTGGCGCATATCCGGTGCTGCACTATGTAGTAGCCGAGGCCAAGGCATGCGGCTGCACCGAGATCGGGATCATCCTATCCAAGGGCAAGGAAGCAATCCGTGATTACTTTTCGTTCGACGCAGACTTCCTGGACGGACTGGCAGCAAGGGGCAAACGCAAGTTTCTGTCCGCCTGGGAAGAATTGATGGACGGCCTGGAATTTACCTGGATCGATCAACCGGAACAACGAGGTCTTGGCGATGCGGTGCGCTGCGGTGGCGAGTTTGCGGCAGGCGATGGTATTTGTCTGCTGCTTGGGGATACCCTGATGGAGGGCGGCTCTCCGCTGGCAACTATGGTCAAGCAATATCGCAGCAGTCAACTTTCGCAGGTTGCGGTCGAACCGGTTGATGCTCAACAGGCAACCCGTTATGGAGTTTGCGGCGGCACTAAGGATCAGCACGGCAATTTTCAACTGACCTGTATGCTCGAGAAGCCCGGCTTGTCCGAAATTCCCGTGATGCATGACACCTCCGGCCAACCCCTGCCTGATGCCTATGCCTTTGCTGCGCGTTATGTGCTTTCGCCGTCGGTGATGATGGCATTACAAACGACCGAACCCGGCCGTAATGGGGAAATACAACTGACAGATGCCATGCTGAAGGTCTTGAACGAGGAAGGGTTTGGTGCCGTGCCACTGCCGGGAAAACGGCGAGACATCGGCATGCCGGAATCACCCGAACCACTGCCACAGTATCTATGATTATCAAAACCAAAGCCTATCCCCGTGTGGGATTTCTGGGAAATCCGTCCGACGGTTACTACGGAAAAACTCTGGCCTTTTGTTTCAGCAATTTTGAGGCCAATATCCAGTTGTGGGAATCGCCCGAGCTAGAGCTGCTGCCCAGTCGTCGGGATCACTCGGTATTCAAAAATCTTGATGCCTTATGGAGCGACGTCAAATACCATGGCTATTACGGTGGATTTCGACTGCTAAAAGCCAGTTGCAAAGTCTTCCTGGATTACTGCCGCGAACGCGGGATCCGGCTGGACGAGCGAAACTTCACCTTGCGCTATGGTTCGAATATTCCCGGGCGGGTCGGATTGGCCGGATCATCGGCAATCATCACCGCCTGCATGCGTGCACTGATGGGGTTCTATAATGTGGAGATTTCGCGCCACTCGCTGGCCAACCTGGTGCTGTCGGTAGAAAACCAGGAATTGACTATACCCGCCGGCTTACAGGATCGGGTTGCACAGGCCTACGAATACCCGGTTTACATGGACTTCTCGAAGCAGCTAATGGATAAGCGCAAATATGGCGATTATCAGCAAGTCGATTTTGCAGCGATTAAAGACTATCTTTATGTCGCCTACCGGGAAGACCTTTCTGAGGGTACTGAGGTTTACCATAATGACCTGCGCGCGCGCTATCAGCAAGGGGATCCGGCAGTGTTGTCGGCTGTTGCCCGCTGGGCAGAGTTGGCACTCGAAGCCAAAACATTGCTGGAATCCAAGTCCGGTCAGGAATTGCGCGACGAGCTCTCCAAATTGATCAATGAAAATTTCGACCTGCGCTCGACACTCTACGACGTCGGCGAGGGTAATCGGGATCTGATTCATACCGCGCGGGCGTGCGGATGCTCTGCCAAATTTGCTGGGTCGGGCGGTGCCATCAGCGGGTTGCTCCCTGATCCCGATGAGAATGCTCTCGCCTGCTTGCAGTCCAATTTTAAAGATAGCAATGTACGTGTGATTAAGTCCCGGCTGGTGTAACAACCGTAAGGCTATTTGTCTACCCACTATGGCAAAAGTAGCCGGGCGGCTGCCGGGGCAACCGATGGATCTCTGTAAAATAGCCAGGACAATACTGGCAGGATTAAAAAATTAATTATGATTGGCAGAATACTTCACGGCTGGGAATCGATCAGATCATGTTTCTGGTTTATTCCTGCTATTATAACTCTTTTTTCAATTGGGCTGGCTGTCGTGATTCTAGAGTACGAAGGCAGCCGCAGCAGTGCCATTAATGAGCATTCGATTGGTATCTCCATCGAAGGTATGCGAACTCTCTTGTCGGTGTCCGCCAGCTCAACCATTACTCTGGCCGGCCTGGTATTCTCGGCAACTCTGGTAGCTCTTACTTTAGCATCATCCCAATACGGGCCACGACTGCTATACAACTTTCTGCGCTCCAATACCAGCCGGGCAACCTTTGGAGTGCTGCTTGGAAATTTTGCCTTTTGCCTGATTATCCTGCGGACATTACGGGCTGACTTCCAACCTCAGTTGGCTTTGCTGACCGGCTTCGGCTACACAGTTGGCTGCTTATTGGTATTTATATTCTTCGTCCACCATCTGGTGCGCTCGCTGACTGCCGAATACATCATGGACAGTGTTGCTGCGGCCGGTAAGTTTTAAAAATCTTCTGGAAACTGCGTTCTTGCAAATTCGCAGCGACGGAGCGTCGCGGCCGGATATTACCATCAGGCTCATGGAGTCGATGTTGTCGCTGGCCAGGAATGTGAAAAGCGATGAGCAAATGGAAGCTGTTCAAAATCTGGCCGAATTAATTGCCATCGATTCAAAGGACGCTCTGACGTCGCAGCATGACCACAAGTGCGTAGATCAACTGTACTCCCAAATCAAAGAAATCTGCTGATCGGCCGATGGTTAGTGTGTAATGGCCTCATTTCCGCCGGCGCCTGTTGATCCGTAAACTTCGACTTCCACATAGTGGTTTTGATCATTCATGGTATTACCATTGCTATATAACCGCACATAACGGGCATTAACCCCTTTCGCTTCGATCAATTTGCCATATTGAGTCTCGATATACGGATAATCCCGACCTTTCCCGAGTTGCGCAGAATTGTCATAATCATTATTGAACAGAACTGTGACATCATCCGCAAACTCGGGATCATTGGAACACAGTACGATCACATCGTGATAAGCGCGCGGCCAGCCATTGAAATGCCAAACCGCGATAGCAGCCAGGCTGGCTTCCTGTTCCAGGTCGATTTGTACCCATTGCAAGCCATCCACGAGCTCGACAAAGTATCCCTCCCCGCCATCTTTGTCACCATCGGTGATGTAAGAAATCTCGCCGATCAGTGGAAAGTCGTCACTGGCCGTGACCGGTTTGCCCGCCGAAAGCAACTCAGTACCGGCCGGCACCATCATTTGTTGCGGTGATTTGGCCAGTGGCGCCAACCTGCTAAGGGTCACAGGCGGTGGCTCGGTACCTTCCAGAACAGCCGGCTCGAACTCTGTTTGCAGAAGCTGTTGCGCGGATGTGTGCTGGGTTTTGCTTTCGGTTTGACTACTTTTTGCAGGCGCAGTTAATTTGCAGGATACGGCAGTGAAGGCTGCTGCGATTATTGCTGTTGTTAGATAATAATAGTTTGTTTTCATAATTTATACATGCAGGTGTTGAGGGGTGAACTTGACAGGCTGTCCGGACTCGGCAGCCTCATTGATCCAATAAATAGGCGCTTCAGACTCGAGAGCATGACGGGCGTCACAAGACAGCGAGGCGGTGCCGCGAATCGCATCAAAGAAGTTTTCGATGTGTGGCTGGTGCGGCAGCTTACTACGCATTTCTCCTTTTTTGGTCGGAATAACTCCCAGACCACCAGGAAGTGCGTATTTCTCAGGCGGCGCTGACTCATAAGAGGCGATCGCTCCAGCGCCCGCTGAGACTGCCGCTTCACTTTCTTTCTTTAAATAGCCTTTGGCCACTAACTCATCCCATTTGGCAGTATCGGCACACGATTCTTTGTAAATATTGGTATAGGTCTCACGTTCCGAAATCGCGATCGGGCCCTCGGTGCCCATAAATGACTCATAATAACCGCCACCGGCACTGGTCGTCGTAAGTACCTGATAAAACGCACGGGTGTTGCCTGCAGGTGTTGCATAATCCAGGATGCACATGACATTATCAAAGTGTTCACGTTGCTTGAAATGATCACGACCGCCGGATGCCATCAGGCTATGCGGCTGACTATCCAGGAACCAGTTGAAGATATCAATCTGATGCGCGCCAAGGTCAGAGATCGGACCGCCGGAAAGTGCCTGATAGAACCGCCAATTGAGAAACCGATGCTGGAGTTGCTCGAAGCTCAACTGGCCCCTGGCACCAGCATTAAATCCATACTTTATTAATGTTGCCGCATCCGGAAGGTTTGCAGATTTGTCATACTTGATATCTCTCGAGGATGCCAGCGAGCGATTCCACTGGCCATTCACGTTCACGATCTGGCCGCAGATATTCTGCTTTTTGATCAATTCTTCCAACACATAACGATAACGCGGATTACTGCGCCGCTGGTGCCCGATCTGGCACAGTTTTCCGGTCCGCTCCATGGCCGCAACCATGCTGCGCGCACCCTCCAGGGTATTCGACATCATTTTTTCGCAGTACACATGGCAACCGGCTTCGAGCGCCATGACCGTATGCGGCGCATGCCAGAAATCCGGTGTTGCCACAAACACAGCATCAATGTTGCCTGCTTCTTTCGATAACATCTGTTCGGCATCGGTGTACTTAGCAATCCGATTGCCAAAGGTTCTGCCGATCCGATTGTAAGTTTTATTGAGCCGATCTATGACCATGATGTCGCAGGCTGCAACAAACCGGATACCCGGAATATTAGCCATCGCATCAAACAGCACATCGTGTTGCTTACCACAGCCAATGAATGCTACACGAATCTCGTCAGATGCTGCATTTCGGGTGCTTGCTTTGATGACCGCAGGCGCTCCCATGACTATACCTGCTGCAGTCGTTGTCCTTAAAAAATCCCGTCTGCTGAATTTATTGGGTTGATTCATTTGCTGGCTACCTCCTGTAAGTTATTAGTTGTGTTTTCTTGTTTAAGCTGGCGTTTGAGTAAGCTGCTAATTTCAAATCTATTGTGGTGGGCAAAGAGCAGCATCAGCACAATCACTAGGATATGAGTTGCCAGCCAGGCGATGCCGGATGGTTGGTTCAGCAGGATGAGACCGAAGGTCAAGCTGGTATAGAGCAGCCCCATAAAAAATAACGAGAAGCGCGTAGCTATGCCAGTCAGCAGCATGATCCCCAGCACCAACAAAGCAGGGCCCAGAATGAAATTGTAGATATCCAGCATAGCTGGATTCATAAGAGGTTCCTGAGACAATTTCCCATAAAGGGCTGAGGGAACCCCCTGATAATCTTCGAAGGAATAAACCTTAAGATTAGTAACTGTAGTTAAACCTTGTTCGTTAGCTTCACCGTCGATTTCAGTCGGCTCTTCGATTACTTTGACGCCGGCAAACTTTTCTACCCCGGCCTGAAAACTTCGTATCCCAAGCCAAACCCGCATCAGCAGAACTGCCAGGCAAGCACCCAGGCTATCCACTACAGGAGCACTAATGTTAGTTATTGATTGCTTATTCATAGTTTACTTTCTGGTTACTTTTTTATTTCCGATTACGTAATAAGCATAAGCTAAAAATGCTTATTCAGGCAACTGGGTCAGAAATGCCAAAAGTAAATATGAAAAATCCATAATACACTCGTAGTGAGTAAATTATATTATATTAATAGCTTTCAAACAGGGTAATAATACCCTAAGAATAATTGCTATTATTTCTTTATTATTTGCAACAATAATAAAGTTATTTTGCAGTCAATAGGGTAATTGTACCCTACACGATCAGCTAAGCTTGATAACACTAGATCAATCCTTTGCGCAAGGCAGTAGCAACTGCAGCTGCAACATTAGTTACTTGCAGCTTCTTATATAAGTTTTCGGTGTAACCATTAATTGTGTGCAAACTTAGTCCGAGGTTGACTGCGATTTCTTTTTTCAGATACCCCATGGAGAGTTGTTGCAGAACCTGCTGCTCACGTTCGCTTAGCAGGTTATCGACAGGAGCCTGACTTGATGTCAGTACTTGCAGAACCAATCGCGACAATCTGGGATCAATAATATTACCACCTTCATGAACATCTCTGATGGCTTGCCAGATCTCGTTGATAGAAACATTTTTAAGAATGTAGCCGGCCACCCCAAGGCGGATAGCCTCGAGCGTCTTTAGATAGTTATCATCCTGTGTCAGAACGATAATTTCTGCATTTGGTATAAGCGGCTTGATGACCGGAATAAAAGCAAGTCCATCTTTACCCGGCAGATGGAGGTCCAATAATATAATATCCGGATGGAGGTTAGGATCATTCTGTAGTGCCTGCACGAAATCCTCACCGCGCCTAAAGTTAGCCTGCCAGCGCATATCCGGGGCAGCTTCTATTGTTTCGCGCAGTGATTGCGCGTAAGCACGGTTGTCTTCTATGACTATAATTTTTATGTCCGGTTGCGTTGTCATGTCTGATACCCTGGACGGTGGCCTGATAAACTATAATACCAGTTGGATTTTTGTACCCTGACCGGGAGCAGTGTTAATTTGCAACGTGCCATTGAGCCTCCTGGCCCGGCTTTGCAGGTGACGAACCGGCAACTCGGCTGTGGATATTCCACGACCATTGTCATTGATAATTACGGCCAATGACTTGGCCGTCCGGGTTAGCAGGATTTCAACTTCCGTAGCGTTTGCGTGTTTAATGATATTATTGAGTGCCTCCTTGATAAATAGCAGCAGATCCCAGTGTCGGATTGCATTCAGCCGGTTAAATGCCTGTTTGTCAGTAACCTGTAGTGAGAACGGCAGGCCCTGCAGCTGTTGATTGACCGAATCGTTGAGGGACTCCGTCCAGCTTGAACCATCTTCAGCCCGTTCCAGTAAGTGAACTATTTGCCGTGTTTCAACCGCAGTGTCATGGGCTGTAGATATGGCACTGTTGAGTAATCTTGTTTGTCCCTCTGAAGCATTATCCATACTATGTCGCAGCAACTCCATATTATGGGCTACACTGATCATGTTGGCACCCAGATCATCATGAATATCACTGGCGATGCGTTCTCGCATCACGTTCCAGTGTTTTTCTGAGAGCAAATAAACCAGCCAGACCAGTAGCGCCATGATAACGACCAGTCCGCATGCTACCATGATCATAAAGGTCACCCTTTCACGCTCCTGCAGCTGGGTAATCGCTAACTGGCCTTGCAACAGCTGGAGTGTCCGTTCCTGTTCAGCACGTCTGGCTATATCGATCAACCATTGCCGCAGTGGCTGGATTTTTCCTTCACTGGTTTGACCGTCAGTAAGAGTCTGTAATTCTTCATCAGCTACTTCGGCTCCGTTGAGGGCCGGTATTACTCTGCCACTTAGCAATTGGCCATTGTTAAGCACTTGAATTTCGTCGATAGCAAGCTCACTGAGCCCGGTGCGGTAATCGTAAACGATATTGCTTAAACGCATCTTCACAAAGCGGGCAAAATGCCTCGGGGTTCTCAGCATGAGCGGGTTAGAACCTGCTACCGGATAAATTTCACTGGTACTAAAAACCGTCTGAGCATCACTGAAATCTGCCAAATGCGCGACTTGTATGGCCAACCCCAAAGGAAATCCAATGCCACTTGAAGGTGGAAAATTAAATTGCAGGTCATGCACTAACGGCCAGAACCGGTATTCGTCGATCGGCGACAGCTCTCCCAGATCGAAGACAATTTCGACCTCATCCACGTTACTGATCCGGAGGGGAATCAAGTTCGGTGACTGGGGGTGTCTTCTGATCGGAGAAAACAGCGAGAAACCATCCACCAGACTGGCAGAAGTCCAGACGTAAGAATAGTTCGTGATGGAATTTGCACTGACGGCTTGATTCAGAGCAACATTACAATTACCGGAGAACACCAGCAACTCACTGAGTGCTGCCCGGTAGCGGCCGGACATCCAGGTCTCATTTCTGGCCAATTGGGTAATGGTCAAGATAACCCCAGCGGCCTCAACTCCTTCGGCTAACTGAAACAACTGCGGCTCGATGCCATGCACATGGTAGTCTGCATCGCTATGGTCAGCAATAATCCGCCTGCTCCCATCAGGTAACATCGCCTCTATTTTGAAGCGCTCGGGAAAACAACAAGGAATTAATCGCTGGCCATCTACCGTATAGGTAGCAGGGATCAATACTACCAAATCAATCACTGCCTGGGCTTGAAACTCGAGCGCAATTTCGATCTCTGCAGCAGAATTGTGCTGCGGCTCCGAGCGATAGCCCAGCGTCCAGGGAGCAAGGTTGACGCTTGGTTGAGGCAAGCTGTTGATCTCTGATTCCAGCTCTGAGATCCGCTCGCTGATTTCGGTTGAACTGGAATAAAAGATAGCTTCGGCTGCTGGAGGCACCGCAATCACCAGCACAGCCACTGCTAGCTTACTCAATGATTTTGCAACATTATACTGTACTGACAATACAGATATCTAAGCATGACACTACAGAATGTCGAGGATGACTACACTTGAAGCTCTTATAACTAGCCTTGCACGATGAAACCAGCTTTGAGAAGACCGGATAGGATCATCTCACTGGTAGAGCTGGCAGATGGAAAGCGCTAACTATTTTTAAGCCCGGGTAGATTTTTTTTCTTGACCTTACTCAATAAGCTGTTCATAGGATCAGTTCATGCTTACTACTTCATCACCTACACCACAATCGATCCTGGAATCGCGTTTTGGGTATTCGACATTCCGTCAAGGGCAGCAACAAGTGATCGAAACCCTGCTGGCAGGGCGCAGCGCGGCAGCTATTTTCCCGACTGGAGCGGGGAAGAGTCTGTGTTACCAATTGCCATCATTATTGTTTGAGGGTATGACCCTGGTAGTTTCGCCGCTACTGGCCTTGATGAAGGATCAAATTGACGGGTTGCGGGCTAAAGGGATAGCGGCTGAGCGTTTGGATTCAACTCTTGATGAGAACGCTTATCGTGACGTGACCAAACGCATCGAAAGCGGCCAAATCAAGCTCCTCTTCATTGCCCCGGAAAGGCTTTCCAACGAACGCTTCCTGAACCTCATCAGGCAACGCCAGATCAGCTTACTGGCAGTCGACGAAGCCCATTGCATATCAGCCTGGGGGCATAATTTTCGACCGGATTACCTCAAACTGGCACGCACCGCAAGCGAGCTGAATGTAGAGCGAATCCTTGCCTTAACCGCGACTGCGACTCCTCAAGTTGCGACTGATATTGCTGAGGGTTTTCAAGTTGCCGCAAAAGATGTGGTCAATACCGGCTTCTACCGTCCGAATCTTGAGTTACGGGTAACCGCTTGCCAGGACTCCGGGCGACCGGCGCTACTGGCACGCAGGCTGGGCGAGCGGCCTGCTGGACCGACCATCGTTTATGTGAGTCTGCAACGGCATGCGGAGGAGGTGGCGAGCGCGCTCGAGGATGCCGGCTTTAAGGCGGCACCGTACCATGCAGGACTGGCTGCAGAGCAGCGTGAGGCCACCCAAGAGGCATTCATGCAGGGTGAGATACCGATTATTTGCGCCACCATTGCATTTGGGATGGGCGTTGATAAAGCTGATATCCGCTACATCTACCACTATCACTTGCCAAAAGGTTATGAAAGCTACATGCAGGAAATCGGACGCGCTGGTCGTGATGGCCAACCATCGATATGCGAATTATTTGCCTGCCCTGATGATTGCACGATTTTAGAGAATTTTGTGTACGGGGATACCCCTGACGAAGTGAGTCTACGCGGAATAATTGACGAGCTGCTGGGCGCTGGAGATTTGGTGGATATTTCGGTGGCGGATCTCGCACGGCGGCATGATATGCGCCAACTTGTTGTTGCCACTCTGCTGACGCGGCTTGAAATCATGGAGGTACTGCGTTCCGAAGGACATTACTACGGCAATATCCGCTTTACACCGCTCGTCTCGAGCAAAGAAATTTTAGCCCAATACAATCAGCAGCAAGCAGCATTTCTGCGTCAGCTTTTTAGCTGCTGCTCGAAAGCTGTCAAGTGGGTTACCCTGGACATGGACAAGGCAATTACAATCACAGGAAACAAGCGGGACGTGATCCTGCGGGCCCTGGACAGTCTCCACACCAATGGGCTCATACAGCTTCAACTGGCCGGATACCGGCAGCGGTATCGCCGTCTGACGAACGACCTGAACCAAGCGCAAATTCAGCACGAGTTGAGCCAGTCCTTTACCGGTCATGAAAAGCGTGAGTTGGAACGTATTACTGCCATGTTGGACTATGCCGGACATGCCGGATGCTTAACTGGCAAGTTATTAGAGTACTTTGGCGAGTCGGTTACCAGCTGTGGGCATTGTGGAAATTGCAAAGGCGATCAATACCAACCGCTGGCAACCCGGCGGAAAGCAACAGTCAATGAGTCGCGCCTGGGCGGGTTTCAAGCCCTGGCAGCGGATTATCCTGAGGCGCTGGGACGTCCCCGACAGCAAGCACGTTATTTATGCGGCTTAAACTCGCCGGCGGTTTCAGCGCAGCGTCAGCTAAGGGGAAATCCATTGTTTGGCAAACTCAGAAATGTTCCTTTTGCTGAAGTGCTGAGCTGGTGTAAGGATCGCTCAGCGGTCAGCCAGGCAAGCTAGCCCGGATCAATCACAAACTTCGTAGCGA
>CAZHRP010000069.1:0-11160 GCA_964535055.1 uncultured Chthoniobacteraceae bacterium | reverse complement strand
CCAACGCTGTAGACAAGTGCCTCGCGCTGGTCGCAGTAGATGGCTTGTGATTGATCCAGGCAAGTATACCCAAAGTTCAAAGCGATATTGAGCAAACCCATGACCTGTCGGGGCACAGCAAGTGGTTTGTCTCTGTGACTTTGCTGTGTCACTCATTCAACTCTGTACGGACTATACCAATAGGCTTACCGTCAATATTAAATATTTTGAATCCTGCTTCACGTAGTGCTCCGCGAGCAGTCTTCAATTTTTCACAGCGTCTCCCGTCAGTTACCGAGCGGATGCAAGGTTGGCTGCACGGGCTTGCTCGTCTTGAATTCGCTCAGCGAGCCAGATTTTCACTACGGACTGCCTTGTAACACCTACGCGCTTAGCTTCCTGGTCCAGGCTGGCAATCATCCAGACAGGCAAGTCGACATTTACTCGACGCTGTTCCAATCCAGGACGTGTTGCACGACTCCAGTCCAAATATGCACTAATGTCTTCGCCTTCATCAAAGCGACGATCAAATTCTTTAGCTGTTAAGGTATCCTTCTTTTTCTTCATTCCTTGCTCTCCTGATTGAGATAATTCTAATGCTCTGATCTCTTATGGTAAAAATACACGTCCAAATGACATTATCGATTAGACCGATAGCGGCGTAACGCAGCTCTGTGGTGGAGCGGGCAGGTACAATTATATGCTTTTCATCTAACCATAATTTTTGAGCCTCAAAAAATCCAAACCATGTTTTTCATGATTAGCTTTCGACTTCTCAGGGTCGAACTCAAATTCCATTATGGTATAATAATGGTATATATCGGTATTTCAAGGTTATTGTTTAGAAGAACGCAAAGCTTGCTACTTCGATGGAGCAGAGGGAGGAACGACCGGTGCGGAATCGGAGTTAGCAAAGCCGCCTTGTTGGCTTTTTGTTTTGAACCACTGATGGACACTGATAAATTCATCGGACAACTCGTTTCCATTCCAGCTTTGGGTGCTTGAAGTTTAGGATGTAACCCAGCCGAAGACCTGTGACCTTCAAGTAGTTTATCTGAACGGTCTCGCGATCAGTGATCTTTTCTATTACCTTCGCATCTACGATAATCTGTTGTGACTCCGCCCTGTAAAGTAGCTCCTCTTTATCAGTGTTCATCAGTGGTTGGATTCATTCCCTGACAATTGTGAGCGGTTGGTCTACAGCATGATCGTTTGTTTGCGGTTTGGGCCGACGCTAACGATGCGTAATTTGACTCCGGTGAGTTCGGCAATTTTCTTAAGGTAGGCGCGCGCTTTGACCGGCAATTCTTTGAACGTGGTGGCTGCGGTGGTGTCCTGCTGCCAGCCATCCATGACCAGGTAAACGGGTTGGCAGCGTTCCAGGTCAGCGGCATCAGCCGGTGGTACATCGATGGTCTTGCCATCGAGCTTGTAAGCGACACAGATATGCAGTTGATCGAGTTCGTCGAGGCCGTCGACATTGGTGACCGCAAATTCATTGATCCCATTAATGATTGCAGCGTAGCGGGTCATGACAGCATCGAACCAGCCGCAGCGTCGGGCGCGTCCGGTAGTCGCACCGAACTCCCTGCCCATGCCATGTAGACGGTCGCCAAAGCCATCGTCTTCGGTGGGGAATGGTCCACCGCCAACCCGCGTGGTGTAGGCTTTGACCACCCCGAGCACTTTATCGATGCTATTGGGTGGTACCCCGGAGCCGGTACAGGCGCCGCCCGCTGTGGTATTGGATGAAGTGACATACGGGTAGGTACCAAAATCGACATCGAGGTAAGTACCCTGTGCACCTTCGAAGAGGATTTCGCGTTTCTCTGCGACCGCCTGATGCAAGTAAGTGAGGGTATTGGTAATGAACGGGCGCAAGGTTGCTGCGGCAGCTTCCAGTTCAGCCAGCGTAGACTTGATTGGCACCGGTTTGGCACCCGCAGCTTTCAACTGCGCATTGGCGGCACTCAGCCGGGCCTTGAGCTTACGCTGTAATGTTTCCGGCTGCAGCAAGTCACCTGCCCGCAGGCCGACGCGTTCGATCTTATCGCCGTAGGCGGGACCGATTCCCCGACCGGTGGTACCAATTTTCCTGCTGCCCATGGCCACTTCCCGCAATCCATCGAGCAGGCGGTGGTGCGGCAGGACCAGGTGCGCCGATTCACTGATCAGCAATTGGCGCGGGCCGACCTTGATCCCCTGGCTGCGCAAACCATCAAGTTCTTTGACGACCGCCACCGGATCCATCACCACCCCGTTGCCAATCACACAGACTTTACCGCGATGCAGGATTCCTGACGGGATCAGATGCAGGACATATTTCTTTTTGCCGCTGATCACGGTATGCCCGGCATTGTTGCCGCCCTGCGAGCGAACTACGACGTCCGCATGTTCGGTTAAAACATCTACGATTTTACCCTTGCCCTCATCACCCCACTGCGCACCAACACAAATTACACAAGCCATAAGCAATGGTTTAGCTGCCCGCTCGCCAATTGCCAAAGCAATTCCTACTTAACCAGCATCGGTGCGGCAATTTTCTCTGCCTGCTCTGCGCCGAGCAACTCAGCAATTATGGCCAGGGCAAACTCGATTGCTGTGCCGGGTCCACGGCTGGTGATGATATTGCCGTCCTTTATCACTCGCTCGACACTGGCTAGTGACGGCTCGAGCTGATCAAAGAATCCCGGGTGCGCCGTCACCCGACGCGCGTTAAGCAGGCCGAGCGGCTGCAGCACCACGACCGGAGCTGCACAGATAGCAGCAATCAATCGTCCTGCCTCAGCCTGCCCGGTCAGCAGGTCGGTCAGCTTATTACTGGCAGCCAGATTTTCGGCGCCGGGCATGCCGCCCGGCACAGCAATCACAGCATAGGGGCCGGAACAATCTTCGATCAATCGGTCAGCGACTAACTTTACCCCGCGCGACGCGGTAATTTCGAGGTTGCTGCCGACTGCAGCCACCTCAACCACTATAGCCGCCCGCCGCAAGGTATCGATAATCGACGTTGCTTCAATTTCTTCGCTGCCGTCAGCTATCGGTACCAATGCTTTCATGTTTGAAAATGTAACCAATTGCCCTGCTACTGCCAAAACTTTCATCTGGGAAATTAGCAGTTATCAGTTAGGTTGGCAGCTCCATGTCAGCAAACACGGTCGTAATTTTTAATCCTGCCGCCAAAGGCGAAAAGGCGAAGAAGTTCGTGGATGATATCCGCAAGCTGGCGAGTGCCGCGCAGCTCTTGCCGACATCCGAGGCGGACCATGCGTTGCGGTTTGCCAGGCAGGCGGTAGCCGATGGCTGTGATACGATAGTTGCAGCTGGTGGTGACGGCACCATCAATCAAGTCGTCAACGGTATCGCCGGCAGCACAGCCCGCCTCGGCCTGTTGCCAGTCGGCACCATGAATGTATTTGCGACCGAACTAGGCATCCCTACCAATAATATACGGGCTGCCTGGGACATTATCCAACGCGGCCAGATCCGGCAAATCGACCTGCCGAGGGCCGGCACCCGCTATTTTGCCCAGATGGCGGGGATCGGCCTGGATGCCCAGATCGTGCAGGAGACCGACCTCGACTTCAAGCGCACCTTCGGGCCGCTGAGTTATCTCATGACCGCCACCCATATTGCTTCGCGTACGCCGCCCGAAATTCATGTGCGAAGTGACTGCGGGCGCGATACCTCCGGGTCATTCGTACTGGTAGGCAATGGCCGCTATTATGGCGGACCGTTTACCTTGTTCAATCATGCCCGCCAGGATGATGGCCTGCTCGATGTGCTGATCTTCAAAAAGCTCGGCTACCTGGATATCGTGCGTTACCTGCAGGGAGTCATCACCGGCAGCCATATCGACTTGCACGATGTGGAGTACTTCCAAACCTCGGGGCTGGATGCCAGTAGCAATGACACCCTGCCGGTCGAAGTCGATGGCGAGTTAGCCGGCAACCTGCCACTGCGGTTCAGCATTGCTGACGCCAAGTTACCCGTCTTCACGCCGACTGAATAAAAAACCCGTAAGATAATTACTTGGATCAGGTGTGCGATCCAACGTATGCTGGCCCAATGTCAAATCAACTAGCGCAACAAGCCGCCGAGTTTCTGGCCGGAAATCATAGGGCAATCCAAAACAGCCGCTCGATCGTCGGCCTGGATGGCTTTGTCGACTCGATCATCCATGTGGTAAAAAAACGCCACTCCGCCACCGATTACCAGCGCATGGAACAAATGGAAGAGTTTGGGGATTCCATCAAAAAAGCTGCCGGCCTGAGCATGAATTTCGAATTTGTTACCCAGCTCGATAAGCTCGGTGGCAACGGCCCGATCATGGCCAACGCATTACTCAACTACGGCTCACCGCTCACTTACATCGGGCTGCTGGGTCATCCACAGATCCATCCGGTATTCCAGGAATTTGCGGAACGGGCAGAAGTCATCTCCATCGAAGAACCGGGCTACACCGACGCCGTCGAATTCGTCGACGGCAAACTCATGCTCGGCAAGCATCGCTCGCTGGCCAATGCGACCTGGGAAACCCTGACTTCATTTGTCCCGGAGGATGGCTTGGTTACCAGGCTGAGTGAGGCTCAACTGGTAGCACTGGTAAACTGGACGATGCTGCCATTCATGTCCGATATTTTTGAAAATTTGCTGAGCCGGATCGTGCCGCGCCTGACTGGCAGCGAACGCTGGATCTTTTTCGATCTGGCTGACCCGTCAAAGCGCACTAGTGATGATATCGAGTCAGTGCTCCAGCAGATCAAGCGGTTTGAGGAAAGTTTTCGGGTCATCCTCGGGCTGAATTTCAACGAGAGCAGGCAGATTGGTGAAGTGCTGGGACTGGGTAGACCCGAGATGGAACATGATGCGGTGGCCTCCCATGCTGAAGCAATCCGTGAATGCCTGGATATTCACACAGTGGTCGTGCACCCATCCGCATTTGCCGCTGCTGCTGACAGTAATGGTAGTGCTGCAGTCAACGGCCCTTACACCAGCAAGCCAAAGATCACAACCGGGGCCGGTGATCATTTTAATGCCGGATTTTGTATCGGGCGCATGCTCGGCGCCGGCCTGGAAATCAGTTTGCAACTGGGCGTTGCTACCTCCGGGTATTATGTAAGGCAGGCCGCCAGCCCGACCCCTCCACAGTTACAGGAGTTCCTGGCTACTTTGTAATAAGGCGGGAATGATGCGCCAAGCATCGACCGTCCTGCGTAATCCACAGCATGCATCCGTTACGACGAGTATTGGGCTATGTGGCCAGGTATAAACTGTTGGCTACGGCTACTCTGGTGTGTGCCATTTTCAGCACTTCACTTGTGGTCGTCTTCCCAAAAGCGACCCAGGTCATCATCGATGATGCGATTCGCGGCGGTCGACCCGACTTACTAGTCCCAACGGTACTGCTGGCGCTGGGGGCATTTTTCCTGCGCGATTTCCTCAATGCGATCCGGATCCTGCTTAACAATTCCTTCGAGCAGAAAGTCATCTTCGACTTACGCAGCGACCTATACAGCCATATGCAGCGACTGCCGCTCGAGTGGTTTGACAATCGCTCGACCGGTGACCTGATGACGCGCATTATCGAGGATGTCACCGCCATGGAACGGGTGCTCATCGATGGCATCGAACAGGGTACAGTTGCAATCCTGCAGGTCGCCATCGTTGCTGCGATGTGCTTTTACTTCAATAGCGGACTGGCGCTGGCTGCGCTCTCACCGATTCCGCTACTGGCAGCCGGTGCAATGATCTACACAATGACTGCGCGTCAACGCTACCGCAAAGTGCGCAAGGCGACTTCAGCAATGAATGCCCTGCTGCACGATAACCTGGCCGGCATTCGGCAGATCAAAACCTATGTCCGTGAAAACGAGGAACACCAGCGCTTTAACTCCGCCAGCAATGCCCTGCGCCAGGCCACGCTGACGGTCATGCGTGCCTGGGCCAGTTACAATCCGACCATGACCTTCCTGGCATCAGTCGGCCTGGTACTGGTGCTCGGAGTAGGGGGCCAAAAAGTACTGGACGGCCAGATGGAAATCGGCGAACTGGCTGCATTCCTGACGCTGGTTGGCTTCCTTTACGAACCGATCGGGCGGTTGCACCAGCTGAATCAACTGGCGCAAAGCGGACGCGCCGCAGCCGAACGG
Organism: uncultured Chthoniobacteraceae bacterium; assembly: GCA_964535055.1. Classification (GTDB taxonomy): domain Bacteria; phylum Verrucomicrobiota; class Verrucomicrobiia; order Chthoniobacterales; family CAKUMP01; genus CAYUDZ01. The sequence continues at coordinate 5,029 of CAZHRP010000069.1, read as the reverse complement.
GTATTTGAAATCATGGATGTCAAAGAGGAAGCCGGACACCGCAACACCCCAGAGTCGAGCCAGCGACTGCAACTACGCGGCGAAGTGGAATTTCGCGACGTATCATTCAGCTATTCCACCGAGGTTCCGGTACTGAAACATCTCACGCTGCATGCGCAACCCGGCGAAACGATCGCCCTGGTCGGTGCAACCGGGGCCGGCAAATCGACGCTGGTCAACCTGATTACCCGCTTCTACGAATTCGACAGTGGCGAAATTCTCATCGATGGCACCCCATTGTGTGACTACCCGAAGTCCCAGTTGCGGGAAGCGGTTGGCATGGTCACCCAGGAGTCATTTTTATTTAATGGCACCATCCGTGAAAACCTGGCGATCGGCAACGCCGCTGCGACAGAAGCAGAAATGCTCAAGGCACTGGATGCTGCCAATGCCCGCGGAATCATCGATAAGCTGCCCGACCAGCTTGACACCAATGTTGGCGAGCGCGGGGTGAAACTATCGGTCGGCGAGAAACAACGCATTTCCATTGCCCGGGCACTCCTGAAAGATCCCCCGATCCTGATCCTCGATGAGGCCACGGCCAGCGTCGACACCGCCACCGAAAAACTGATCCAGCAGGCGCTCGACCATCTGATGCGAAATCGCACCACGTTCGTCATTGCCCACCGCCTGTCGACCATCAGCTCCGCCGACCAGATCCTGGTAATGGACCACGGGCGCATCGTTGAACGCGGACGCCACCAGGAACTACTGACAGCCGAAGGGCTGTACGCACAACTGGCAGCTCACTCCGGACTGCGTTGATTACTTTTGCTGCCCGAGTGGCTGGCTTAGACCGGACGGTTGTGCGGTATTGCCAACTTCACCCTGACGGCTGGTCTCGCGCTGAAAAATCAGTAAGGCACCGCGCTCTTCCACACCATCCGGTGAGCGCGCAACAATCGGAATCTGGTACTTCCCATCTGGGTACTTGAAGTGGTAGTGAAAACTGCCATCCGGCTGTAACTCCACTTCATTACCATCAATCCAAACCCGAGCATCCGGATCAGTACCACCATAAAAAATCACTTCCGCGTTCACATGCATGAAAAAACTTCGTTCCTGTTGCTCACTGAATGGCTGCGCGCTCCAACTGGCACCTAGACCACCTGAGGCAACCGCCCCAAAGCCGCTGCTCAAGCTGGTAGGCAGAGCTTCAGCCCGCGCCAATTGCACCGACACTTCACTCGACGGCATCGAGGACAGTCGCTCAGAAATATCCTGTTGCAGAGCCTGATTCATGAGCCCAGACCCCGATTCCATCCGCTCGACCAGATGCTTGCCGAGCAGTGCCTCAAGAATGCGGCGGCGCTGCGGCGACCACTCGGATGGCTGTTCACCACCTTGCAGCAAGCCATTGCTCTGGAGCCGGGAGAGGGCCTGAACCAGCGTCTCCCCCTCTGCCATACTCGACTTGATAGCTGCCAATAAGTCCTCAAAGGAAACCTCCTGCGGTAATCTGGCAAAGCCACCGTCAGCCTCCTCAGCCACTTGCATGACCGGCACTGCGGCTGACTCCGAACGACAGATGAGTTGCCACCCGTCAGCATCGTCCAAATATCCCAGCTCTGCTATGTATAAACTACCCGGCTCAGGCACTGGCAGGTACCAGTTCTGTGCATACGGATTAATGACCGTACGGCTGGCCTCGATACCATCATCGGTTAACAGCCGCAGGTAGACTTGCGAATCTTTGACCAAACTGGCAAATGCGGCCCAGTCAATATCCCAATAGCAGAACAGCCAGTTAGGATCTTTCGCAACCAGATAGACCCTGTTGTCACCATAGCTGGCGGGAAGTTCCCCGGGCACCTGGGTGTCGGCTGCCACCTGCTCCGGTTGGCTGACCGTCTCCAGTACCTGCTCGCGTAATTGGTAACCCCGAGTTTCCGTCCGGTTGCGCGAGATATCGGAAGTTAATTTATTGGAATTATTTTGATTATTGCGTGTCATACTTTTCTCCTGGAAATTGATCCTGAACAGGGGCCCGAGATCGTCTAATTTGATACTGGCGCAATAGCTGTCTGATAATCTTCGGTCAAGCCCAATTCTTCATGAGCGGGCGCTCACCAGACGCAACTCTAGATCGATCAAATCATTAACCAGGTGCACCCTGGTTCATTTCCTGCGAACCGGTAATTACGTATTTAGCCAACGGGTAACGCTCGACATCAAAAAAATCATCACTGTGCAAATGTGCAATCAGCACATCGTGCAAATCATCGCCGGCCAGGTCATCGCAACTAATGGTAGTGAGATCGATGGTTACTTCTCCGGCCGTCAGTCTGCCAGCCTCGATCTCAATCCAACCGTCCTTGATGGCGACTTTACCGAAGTGCTTGTTGATTAAATTACGCCCTTTCCAGAGCACTTGTGATTCTTCCAAGTCCAGGCTGTGACGTCCATCCGGAGCGGCTGGTGCAGACGGCTCAACTCCACTTCCCGAAACTTCCTGACCGGCCGCACGCCAGCCATCAATACCAGCCCTGAAGCATCAATTTCGGCATTCTTTTGCTCGCTCATACCGGCAAGCTAGACGCTGAAGCGTGATCCTCAAGCGGGAAATAATCAGACCAGGGTAGCAATCCTGCATACGCGATGATAGTATGTAAGTATGAGTGATCATATTTACAAAAAAATCGAGATCGTTGGCAGCAGCACCAGCAGCATAGAAGAGGCCGTTAATAATGCTATCAACAAAGCATCACAGTCCGTTAGAAACATGCGCTGGTTTGAGGTGACTGAAACCCGTGGCCAGATCGAAGAAGGCAAGGTCGCCCATTGGCAAGTCACAGTAAAAATCGGCTTTACCCTCGATTGAGCGACGCGGACACACTAAGTCTGCCTGCGCTGGTATTATGGGATGATACTCGCAACCAATCGGCAGCCGCCAACATGGCCTGGGACGAAGCCGTCGCGATCAGCTCACAATCACCTGTCCTGCGCTATTATCGATGGCACCAGCCAGCGATCACTTACGGTTATTTCACCGACTTCGATTATCTAAGTGAACAAGTTGCGGACTGTGATTATGCCCGCCGTCTGACTGGCGGCGGGGTAGTCGAGCATAGTGACGATTTGACGATTGCATTGATAATCCCGCGCGATGGGAAGTGGCGCACTGTTGCCAGTAGCCGCTTGTATGAATTTCTGCACGGCGCCATTTGCGATTGCCTCAGCACCACTGGAATCCAACTTACTTTGCATGCCGAACATCCAGCGAGCGACTCGCGACGAGCCAATTGTTTTCAGGCACCAGTGCTATCCGACCTGTGCCTTGATGGGCGTAAAGTTGGCGGTGGCGCTATTCGCCGCAGTCGCGACTACCTACTTTATCAGGGCAGCCTGCGTCCGCCGCTGGCAGAGCAACTCGATCCCGGAAAGTTAGCCGCACTGCTGTGCGGGCCATTGGCGGTTGCTGCTGCATACCAGCCAGATGAAGAGACCCATAAGCTGGCCGCCAGGTTAGAAACAGAAAGGTACAGTAATCCGGTTTGGAACGAACGCCGTGCAATAATTGCTGCGTAGCATTAATTGCCATTCTCAGACGCAGCATTACCCTGCTCGGTGTCGGCCGGTTGCTGCGCTGCTGGAACCCACTGTTCATTGACACGACGGATCGAAGTAGCCTTGCCGGAAGTTTCGTCGACCTCGATCAACGCGCCCTTGATGCGGATATCACCTTTGGCAATCGGAAAAGCAATTGGCATGTTGTCGATGAAGCGCTTGATGATCGGTTCACATTGTCGGCCGAGGATCGATTCATGCGGCCCGCACATCCCCGCATCACATAAAAAAGCAGTGCCATTCGGAAAAATTTGCTCGTCGGCAGTCTGCACATGGGTATGAGTTCCGACAACCGCTGATACCCGCCCATCCAGATATCTGCCGATGGCAATTTTCTCACTGGTCGTTTCGCCATGCACATCGACAAATATGACACTCGTCTGCTCCCGCATTTCAGTTACAACTCCGTCGATCACTCGAAATGGATTGTCCAGGATCGGCTGCATGAATGTCCGTGCCTGAACGTTGATCACACCAATCGGGCCCTTAGGAGTATCGAGCACAATCCACCCTTGTCCGGGAGTTCCCGCCGGGTAGTTAACCGGTCGCAGCAACCTTGGTTCCGTATCAAAAAAGCCGGTGATTTCGCATTGATCCCAGACATGATCACCGGTCGTAATCACCGTCACTCCGGCCCGCATCAAGTCGATCGCTATCTTCGAAGTAATACCACGCCCGCCCGCGGCATTTTCACCGTTGACCACAATAAAGTCCAATTCCCACATCTCCTTGAATCGACTGAGACTATGAATTACAGCTTTACGGCCCGGCTCACCGACTACATCACCGAGAAAAAGAATCCTAACCATATTAGCCGTTGATATATTAAAAAGTTAACGACTCCAATCATTTTTGACATGCACATAAATTATTTCAAAGCTGCTTTCAGTGCAGTATCCCTACTCATCTGCTGTCTGATACTGCTACCTGCATCAGCGTTTTGTGCGCTCAGCCCATTGGCACAACCGCCAACATGGTCGCAACTGGATCCCTATCAGGGTACAATCGGACGTTCAGAGTTTCTGGCCGAGTTGGATGGCATCTACGCCCCCCGCGGAGCCTGGCGCTCATACTTCAAAGTAGCTGCGGAGTACGTGGATATCCTGCAATCGTCGTCGGCAGAAGAACAACAATATTACCGGCTGCATTTTTCCTCAGACCAGCATCGTCCGGAGCAGCAGCAGCGGTTCTGGCGACCGGCGGCAGCCTTTAGCGACAATCCGAATCGCTCTCCACTGCGCGGAGTGCATATTGCTATCGATCCCGGACACATCGGCGGCAAATTTGCCAAAATGGAGGAGCGTTGGTTCCAACTGGATGGTTATGAGCCTGTGATCGAGGGAGAAATGACGCTACAGGTTGCCAAGTTGCTGGAGCAATCGCTCAGCGCCCGCGGGGCCAGGGTAAGCTTACTGAGAACCCG
>CAZHRP010000068.1:0-11257 GCA_964535055.1 uncultured Chthoniobacteraceae bacterium | reverse complement strand
GCCAGACACAAGCAAAACCACCACCGCACAATTCGAAACTATCACCGACTGCAATTCGCTTCTTGCTATGCTTTTTTTAAGATTAAGCAAATCATGCTCGGAGTCACGGGCTCACCGAAAAGGGCTCGGAATTTGAGGGTGCATGCGAGTTGACACCCCGGTTATTGTGCGTCAATATGTGCTGCATGAAAACCGTAACGATCAGAGAGGCTCAGCATAATCTGGCGGGTATCCTTCGCGAGGTGGAGTCAGGTAGTGTGGTCGAGATTCTGCGCCGGAAATTGCCCGTTGCCCGGATTGTCCCGGTTGGGCATCATGGCAGCACGGACGAACCGGTGGATTGGGAGGGTCATGAGGAACGGATGGCGGCGGCCTGGCAGGGTGTCTGCATTCACCGGGTCGATGAGGTTTTGGATGATCTGCGGGGAAGATGATGATCGGCCCGTATTTTGATACGGGAGTGGCGTTGAAGCTGGTTGTTGAAGAGCCGCTCAGTCCCGTTGTGCGCGGATTTGTTGAGCGCCGTCGTATTCCGGTGTTGTTCAGCCGCCTGGTCGAATTAGAGATAGAATGTGCGTTGCAAGCGCTTTTGTTTCGACAGATCATATCAGGCGAGCAGCTTGCGGAGGCGCGGGCGCTGGTCAGGCAGCTTGTTCACAGGGGGCAATTCCGCAAGGTCGATCTCTCGCTGGATAAAGTCGCCACAGAAACACTCTCACTGGCACCAGTCTGCACAGCAGGAACCGGTTGCCGCACCCTTGACCTCATGCATGTGGCTGCTGCGAAAATGCTGAGCTGCGCAGAATTTGTCACCACCGATCAGCGTCAGATTGCCGCAGCGCGCCTTTGCGGGCTGCAAGCGATCAATCTCGAGGATGAAGTGAAATGAATGAAACCGCTGCCGGAGCGAAGCTCTGCTGACAGGCGATCCAGTGCCCGAGCCCGGATCAATCACAAACTTCGTAGCGAGACGCAGCGTGAGGTGCTTGGATACAAGGCGGGCGCAGGATTTCGCTGTGAGCTGTATGAGTACATACTGTGAATAGCGAAATTCAAGCCCAACGCCGTAGACAAGTGCCTCGCGCTGGTCGCAGTAGATGGCTTGTGATTTATCCGGGCTAGCCCAGTACCTGCCTGATCATCATCCGGTGAAACGAAAGAGTTAGGATAATTAGACTGGCTGGCAGTTCCAGTCGTTGAGTAGTTTTTTAGTCTGCTTGCGGATGGCTTTGAAGTCATCATCTGATTTCCGTTCGAGGTTTTTGACCTGAAAGGCCATGCGTCGATTTCCTTTGAATTTGCTGTGATGACGGTCGAGGAAGGACCAGTAGAGGGTAGTAAACGGGCAGGCATTCTCACCGGTGGCTTTACCGGGGTCGAACTTGCATTGCTTGCAATACGGGCTCATGCGATCAATGTATTTGCCACTGGCACAGTACGGTTTGGTACCGACGATGCCGCCGTCGCCATACTGGCTCATGCCAAGCGTGTTAGGCAGTGAAACCCAGTCGATGGCATCGAGGTACATCGCCATGTGCCAGTCGTGGAACCGTCGCGGATGCACGCCGAGCAGCAGGCAGAGCTGGCCGAGTACCATCAGGCGTGGGATATGATGGGCATAGGCGTGATCAATCACGCTCTGCATGCAATCGCGAACGCAGGCCATCTCGGTGTCACCATCCCAAAGGAACTGAGGTACCTCGAGGTCGGCATCCAAGGCGTTAAGCTCGATGTATTGCGGCATTTGCAGCCAGTAGACTCCACGGATGAATTCGCGCCAGCCCAGCAATTGGCGAACAAATCCTTCAACGCTGTTGATTGGCGCATCCCCCGAGTGGTAAGCCTTGACCGCTTTTTCAACGCACTCGCGTGGGTTGAGTAATTTGATATTCAGCAAGGCTGACAGGCGGGAATGGTATAAGCGGACTTCGCTGTCCCACATCGCATCCTCGAAGCGTCCGAACAATGGCAGTCGCTCTTTGATAAAGCCATCCAGATACTTGATGGCGTCTTTGCGGGTGACTGGCAGCGTCCAGTGAGCGAGCGACCCGGGGCTGTCAGCAAATCGCTTGGCTACCAGATCGAGAACTTCCCGCGTGAGTTGATCCGGCTTAACGGCGGGATCGGACGGTAAGCCATCCGTTCCGGCTTTACCAAAAGTATCGCGGTTATCTTTGTCAAAATTCCATTCGCCACCGACCGGTTTGCCATCGTCATCCATCAGGATGTTTTTGCGCTTACGCATCTGCCGGTAGAACATTTCCATCACCATCTCTTTGCGGCCATCTGCCCACTCGGCGAAATCATCCAGGGTGCAAAAGAAGTGCCGATCCTCTCGCCATTCAAGTTCGATCCCGGCCTCCTTGGCAAAGTCTTCAATGCCCTGCTTCACTGAATGATCACCCGGCATCACAGCAATTAGTTTTTCGGGCTTCAGCTTCTTACAATCAGCTGCCAGCACCTCGGCAAAGTCATTGCCGCGATCCTTGCGACCGTCAGCAGGCAGTTCGGTGTAATGGACTGTCAGCTTGTTTTTTTTGAGTTCGTCCCGAAAATGGCGCATTGCAGAAAAAAAGAATGCGATACGCAATTTATGCGACCATTCGGGGTTGGCCTGGGCGGCGACCTCCGCCATCCACATGGCGTCTTGTTTGGCATCGAAACTATCGAATGCCGCCGATTCGTGGTCTAATTGATCACCGAAGATTATAATTAAATTGCGCATAATGAAGGAACGAGTGGGGGCTGCTGGTGGTTGGTGCCAGATCGGGATTGCCGCGGGAATATTAATAGCTTAACAAAAGGCATGACGATGACCACGCTGGAATTACCCGGGATCCCAAAAGTTGCCAGCGGCAAGGTGCGGGAGATATTTGATCTTGGGGAGCACCTGTTACTGGTGGCAACCGACCGCATGTCGGCGTTTGATGTCATCTTCGAGGAGCCGATTCCCGGCAAGGGTGCAGTGCTCAATCAGCTGAGTGAGTTCTGGTTTAAAAAGCTGGACTTTGTGCCAAACCATTTGGTTGATACCGATGCGCGGCATTTCCCTGATGTCCTGCAGGAGTATGCTGATCAACTGGCAGGTCGTTCGATGGTCGTGAAGAAAACTCTGCCACTGCCGATCGAGTGCGTGGTACGCGGGTATCTGGCGGGTTCCGGCTGGATGGAATATCGACAGACCGGCAAAGTTTGTGGAATGGATTTGCCGCCGGGACTCAGCCAGGCAGATAAATTGGCCGACCCGATATTCACGCCGGCGACCAAAGCGCAGGCTGGCCACGACGAGAATATTTCATTCGAACAATGCCGGTCACTGGTCGGCGATGACGTGGCTGATCAGGTGCGGGATATCAGCATCGAGCTGTACGAACACGGTCGTGCCTACGCGGCGACCCGGGGTATCATTATTGCTGATACCAAGTTTGAATTCGGGCTATTGGACGGCAACCTAATCCTGATCGACGAATTACTGACCCCGGATTCGTCACGCTTTTGGCCGGAGACCCATTACAAACCGGGGATCAGTCCGCCCAGTTTCGACAAGCAATATGTGCGCGACTACCTGGAAGCTACCGGGTGGGACAAGTCGCCGCCACCGCCACCGTTGCCGGCTGATGTTGTCAATGGCACATCCAGCAAATACATCGAAGCCTTTGAGCGTCTGACTGGTCGTCGACCGGAGACCAATGATGGAAAATAAGCATCCCACAATCGTAGCGCCATCAGTGCTGGCGGCTGACTGGCTGCAATTACGTCAAGAAATCGAGCGTGCCGAGCTGGCTGGGGCAGACTGGCTGCACCTGGATGTGATGGATGGTCATTTTGTCGACAATATTTCGTTTGGGCCAGGGTTTTGCGAATTTGTTGCCAAGGTGGCAAGTAAGCCATTGGACATCCATCTGATGATTTCGCATCCGGATCGGTATTTGCAGCATTTTTTAAAAATTGCACATTGTTTGACCGTGCATGTGGAAGCACCACATGATGTCACTTCGACATTGTCAGCGATCAGGCAGGCTGGCGTGCTGGCAGGGTTGGCATTGAATCCACCCACTGACCTCGCAGCAATTGAGCTGTATCTTGAGCAAATTGACCTGTTATTGGTGATGACGGTCAATCCAGGCTTTGGCGGTCAGTCATTTATTCATGATTGCCTTAGCAAAGTTGAAGCTGCTGCCGCAAAGCGTGACCGGCTCGGGCTCGATTACCGGATTGAAGTAGATGGTGGGATTGATGCGGCAACCGCTGCACTGAGTCGCGAAGCTGGTGCCGATACATTGGTGGCCGGCAGTAGTACCTTTAAAGCACCCGATATGAATGCTGCAGTTGCTGCGATCAGGGGATGTGACAAAGTCAATTAATACTGACAAATGAATGAAAGATAGCCTTTGATAGTAACCTCACACTCAAGGCAAAGCGGCTCCACAACAACTGTTAATGAAGGTCAGCAGCAATCGCTACTACGAAATCGATTCGCTTAGGGCAATCGCTCTTTGTTTACTGATTATTTATCATAGTTTTGCCTCTTACCAGCCCTTTGCGGAGTGGGTGAAATTTCTGCAGTACGATCAATTGCTTGAGAAATACTGGTTCCTCGGTAAATTACTGAATATCTGGCGGATCCCCGTGTTATTCCTCATTTCGGGGTTGTCAATCGGTTTTTTATTGCGTCGCCGGACTGTTAAACAGCTCGTAGGTGACCGCTTGCTGCGGCTGGTACCGCCACTGGTATTTTGCGCATTTTTTATTTCACCTATATTTCCGGCGCTTTTCGCCATCAAAAATGGTGAGCCTTTTGTTTATCACCCTAGACCGTTGCACCTGTGGTTTGTTTCCAACCTGGTGGTCTATACCTTCCTGTTACTGCCGCTCATTATCTTTATCAAGCTGCGTCCGGATAACTTACTTATCAGTGGTCTGCGGTTAGTTTTTCCGTGGGGGCTACCAGTAATCCTAATTGCACCGCTGATTTGGGAGACGGTTGCCTCAGGTATCGACAATTTTGCTTTTTTTGTGATTCGCTTCTGGTTTGGCTTTATCTGTTTTGCGATCGGCTTTTTGTTTATCAGTACGGGGGATAAGTTTTGGACATCCATAAGGACTGTTTGCCATGCAGCGCTACCGTTGGCCCTGCTGCTCTATCTAGGTAGAGTTGGTCTGCTTGACTGGCATTTAGTTGAGCCAAACGCCTGGTCGACACCAGTGGAATGTGGCTTGTGGATGATTGCTTTCCTCGGTTACGGATCCATATTTCTTAACCGGCCTTCCAAAATATTTAATTACCTGAACCAGGCGGTTTTTCCGGTCTACATCATCCACATGGCGGTACAGCAGACAGTCGCTTTTGTGATTTTCGACTGGAGACTTTGGCCGGAACTTACTTTCTTCCTGCATGTGGTATTCACCTTTGGGATTTGTTTCCTGATCTACGAGTTCGTGATCCGCAGGGTTCGTTTTTTGTATCCGGTAATGGGATTGAAATTATGCTGGCAAAAACCGGATAACGTATTGACACAGAATGCTCATGGTAACTGCGCTGTCTTACTGCGCTTGGGAAGAATGCTGACTTTTTGTGTGCTCACGCCAATTGCCTTACTCTTTAGTTTGCCACTAAAGCTACCCGCCTTTGATCATCAAGAGGGTGACGAAGAAAAGATGAGGCGCCTACCAATGAACCCTGACCCCATAGAAATGTCGGCAGAGCCGTAAGAGTTTACTGGCCATTATTACCAGATTTTTGAAACACAGAATTGGTAAACTTCACAAATGCCAAGCAGAGGAAAATTTTCCAGGCAGTGATCCAAGATTTCGGGGTATTGGATGTATTCACCATTGCTGATTAGTATTGTGGCTGGCTAATCCCAGTCGCCAGGTTATAGGTTTGACCCAGCAGATAATGATTGCCTGGATTTGGTGTTCGGCATGTAGCGATTGTGGCATTTTTTCTAGTGGTGCCAATTAACCATGACAAAAAAAGCAGGGGTCATGGCAAGCATGAGCATGCCGAGCACGATCTATATCTGACTAATGATTTAGCTGGCCGCAAATGATCCGTTCCCTCGGGTAATCAGCATGCAATGAATTTACTCTGTATCGGCCAAAAACTCTGTGACAGCAGCATTGAATTCGCGCTGGGTTCCCAGTGTGTTGTGCCCTGCACCAGCTAGCAGTCTCCAGTCCACGCGACCGCCCCAGGCATCGGCTAGCTTCCGGGCATGCTGTGGTGGGATGATAGAGTCGTTGGCGGCGACCAGGAACAAGGCCTGAGCATTGATGTCAGGTGCGACCTTAATCGATTCGTAGCGATCCTTTAGCAACAGATTGACCGGCAGGAATGGATAAATACTACCTGCTACTGCAGTCATACTGTCGTAGGGTGCGACCAGGATCAGACCTGCGACATCGCGTTGAGCTGCCACCTGGACTGCGATCCCGGTACCCAGACTGCGACCGTACAGTACAACATTATCATAGCGTCCGGCGAACCTGTCGTAAGCGGCCAGCGCATCAGCGACCAGCCCCGACTCGGATGGAGAGCCGCTGCTGCGCCCGTAGCCGCGATAATTTAAGAGTAGTGTTGCATAATTGTCATGGCGCATGCACTCGATTGCTGCAGCAGTGAGGTTTTCGGCATTACCGCCGTAATAGATGATGAGGTTGGAAGCTTGTGGATTGATCAACCAGCCATGGAGTGTGGCTCCGGCAGCGGCCATGCTGACCTCAAATTTTAGTAGCTGTCCGCTGTCCACGCCTCCCAATTGTGCCATTGCAGGCTGGTACAAGAGGTTGCGTTGGAAAATATAGACTAGCGCAATTACGCCAAGGTATAGTCCGAGAAATGTTGCCAGCAGTAGCAGAAAACTTTTCACGGCTTAAAACGTAACAAAATCTGAACGCAGTGAAAGCCAGATCGGTAGGCTGACTATTGCGCCTGGTTCAGTTGCCAGCTGTAGTCCATGAATTCCAAATCAGCATCTGTTGGTACCGGCTCGTTGCGATAGCGGTTGATGTAAGGGATGATTCCATTCTTGCCACCGAAGTCATCTTTGTACCACTCAAAGATTTTTGAGACGCGCACGCTGTCGTTGCTTACCACTACTCCCTGGTTGTGTTCATTGATGAAAGTTTCGGTCAGGCGTTGCAGTTCGGCATCGAGGGTTTTACCGGTAAATGCCTTGTTGTACAGTGGCGGACAGCTTTCCGCGGCACAGTTCAAAGCAAAGTGGATACGTGGTTCTTTGAAAGTGGGTCGGATCAGCTTCTGCTCCAGATGATCGAAGCTGGTCTTTTTGCCGGAAACTTTGATCCGTTTGCCATGGAAAAAGAACGTCTCGCTGTCGAGCGGGCCATCGGTCGGGTATTTCTCGAGGATATTATGCAGGATCCATGCGTTGTAGGCGTTCAAATGCCATGCCAGTGATTCATTGCGTTTGCCGGGTGGACGTGTTGTCGCATAAAAGTCGACCACCTTTTTCAGTGCAGCCAAGTCATCCTGATTCTTATGCCAGGCTGCATAGTCGACCCCGGCTGCGGTGACATATTTTTGTAATAACGTGTCGTAGGCACTTGGTGCTGCTGAATCAGCATGTGGCAAATCCGCGCCATGACTTGCATTGGGAATCAACAATGCGGATAGCAATAACAGGCATGAGATAAATTTCAGTTGCATAATCATTTGATGGATGGCGGGATAATTTTATTCCGGCGAGACTGCAGTCCGGTAATACCACTGGTGCAGGCGGGCAGGGGAAACACCAGAATAGTAGGAACAGATCAGGAATGCATTAAAAAGGGTGCAGCGGAAACTGCCTAATTTTTTGAAGCGGCGCTTGGAGGTCGCCATAGGCGGGGCCAGCAGGGCTATTCGTCCGGACTTACGCAAGCGCTGGGAAAACTCAAGATCTTCCATCAGAGGGATATCGGCAAATCCGCCAAGCTGCTGGAATGTTTTCCTGCGGACGAAGATCGACTGGTCACCGAAAAACGGTCCGATATGCCGGTTGATCCTGTTGATGCTGTTTTGGAATCCACGCATAAATGTGTGCCTGCTATCAAATTCCCGCTCGAAGGCTCCACCTACGATCTCGGTGTCGTCAGCAATGGTTGTCAGCGCGTCACAATGTTCCGATAGCAAGTCACTGTCGGCATGATGGAAACAAATAATCTCACCTTCAGCAACTGCAGCGCCTCTATTCATCTGATTGCCACGCGAGGGGGTGGGACAATCGATGAGTTTACATTGGTGGTCACGTGCAAGTTGTTGGAGGCTTGGCGATGGTTGTACGGCCGCAACGATCCATTCCAACCTGTTGTTGGATTGTGGTGCTACTTCAAGCAACTTTCCGATCAGCCTGCTATCGTTCCATACTGGGACCACTACGCTGACCGGACAGATTGACATGAACTACTAAAGACTGTGCTGGTGAATCTCTGTGCTTATTTAAATATGGATGGCTTCGCCGTATGCCTCGCCAGCGGCTTCATGGACAGCCTCAGAAAGCGTCGGATGGGCATGAATGGTCGCTTCAATATCCTCGTGGGTTGCCTCGAGGTTAATCGCGAGCCCCAGCTCGGCAATCAACTCGGTTGCTTCGTTGCCGATGATATGGGCACCTAAGACCTCGCCATGCTCACTGCCGAAAATCAGTTTTACGAAGCCTTCTTTTTCGCCGACTGCGAGGGCCTTACCACTGGCCATGAACGGGAATTTGCCAACCTTGTAATCGATCCCCTGTGCTTTGGCGGCACGTTCTGTCAGGCCGACGCTGGCGACTTGTGGCTGACAATATGTACAACCTGGAAAGACCCCAACCTTGCGTGGTTGATGCTCGGTAAACATCCCGTCGACGGCCTGAATTGCTTCATAACTGGCAACATGCGCCAGCCAGGGTGGGCCGATAATATCACCGGTCGCATAAACACCGGCGATGCTGGTTTCATAGCGGTCACCGGTTTGAATATAACCCTTCTGGTCGAGAGCCAGCTTTACACCGTCGGGCACGATCGGTGAAACTCCGATGGCCACCAGACAAATATCGGCCTTGAGCGTTTCTGCCGACTTGCCTTCAACTTCCAAAGTAACTCCGGATTTGGCGGCCTTGGCTTGGGTGACTTTGGTTTCGGTAAGAATCTTGATGCCTGCCTTGGTCAGCGATTTTTCGAGACTGGCACTAACTTCCTCATCTTCCACCGGCAGGATATTAGGCATCATTTCAATCACTGTTACCTCGGTACCAAAAGCGTTGAAAAAGTAGGCAAACTCGATACCGATGGCACCGGCGCCGATGATCGCAATGGATTTCGGCTGCTTTTCCAGCACCATTGCCTGCCTGCTGCCAACCACAACATTATTATCGAATGGTAAGCCTGGCATTTCACGTGAAGTGACACCGGTGGCCACCATAATATGCTCTGCTGAGTAGGACTGTTCGTTACCTTCCTCATCCTTAACCGTGACCTGCCCTTGCTGAGGGACGCTGCCGGTGCCGCGCAAGTAATCGACTTTGTTCTTTTTGAATAATGACTCGACACCACCCGCCAGACGGTCGGCAACTTTGCGACTGCGGCCGATCACTTTATCCCAATCAAAGCTTAGGTTTTCGAATGACAGTCCGAAGTCGTCACTGCGCTCACTCATCAAATGGTATAATTCGGCATTGCGCAGGAGCGATTTAGTTGGGATACAGCCCCAGTTCAGACAGGTTCCGCCCGCACGATCATGTTCTACGCAAGCTACTTTTTTCCCCAGTTGACTGGCCCGAATCGCCGCGACATAGCCGGCCGGACCTCCACCTATAACAATCAAATCATAATCCATCGCAGCACGATAGCCAGCAAATCAGGTTACAGCAAGCAACGAGGGTAAATTAAGTCGTAGTAAAGAAATAATTTTTTTCGCTTTTCAGTAACAATTGGCAGTATAGATTCGCGCTGCTTAGGCAATAATTAGAAATCAAACCATGGAAACTACATTAGTATTATTAAAACCGGATTGTGTAACAAAAGGTTACAGCGGTGATGTCATCAGCCGCCTGGAACAAGCTGGCTTCAAATTACGCGGCGTCAAGATGATGGCTTTGGATAAAGCAATCTTGAACGATCACTATGCGCACATTGCCGACAAGCCATTCTTTCCAGAAGTCGAGAACTTCATGCAATCCAGTCCAGTGATAGCATTGGCACTGAGCGGTGAAAATGTGATCAGCAAAATGCGTGAACTGACCGGTCCAACCGATTCCACGCAGGCCGAAAAAGGAACTATTCGAGGCGATCTCGGAGTCGACAAAATGATGAATGTTGTCCACGCTTCGGATAGCAGTGAGTCTGCGGCTGCCGAAATTAAGCGATTTTTTGACGACAGCGAGCTATTTTAATTGGCTAGCGCTCATCGCTATCATTCAGGCATTCTGCCGTGCTGACAGGCGCAGTCGCTGCGAGTTGTTAGCCTAAGGTAAAAATTCTTTGAATTTTTTTATCAGATCATCGAGTTTGCCGAGGTAATAGGCGGTATTTTCATCGCGGTCGTCGGGATCCCAGTCGCTGGCCAGCTTGCAACTTTCATAGACGGCAACCCGCTTGCGGGTACCGGTGACATAATAGCTGATCTGGTCGCCGGGTTGATAATTGCGACCACTGGCCAGTGCAAGTTCATAAGCTGCGGCACGATTGCGGGAGCTGGCGGCAATTTTATCCTGATATTTGGTAAGTGATTCTTGCAGGGTGTCGGTCTTGGCAAACATCGAGACCTCCCATTGCCGGTTTTCGATGGCTTCTGCATATTGCTGGCATAAAGCATCGACTTTGTCCGGCTGTTCTTCGATCAAAAAGCGCAGGAGTTGCTGCAGGAACAGGCGCTGAAACCTTTCCAGGCCGCGTGACTTGAGTGCTCCGCCCTTGATAACCAGGTCACCTGCTTTGCTGAGCAGGGCGTAATTTTTCGACTTGTAGCTAAACATCGCGGCAAAAGAAGTATCGAACTCGATATCGATCCCGTCCGGCAGGACATCTTTGCGCAATCCCTGTTCCAGCTTGGCGGCAGTCGTGTTGGCCTTGGGGATAAAATAAATTCCATCGGTATCGATCTCAACGACCTGGCACTTTTGCTGTTCGAGCCAGTCGACCATCTTGCGCAGGAGTTCCCTGCCAGTGCGGGTAACTTCCGAGGCAGCATTAAAGTCGGCGAAGTGGGCTTGTGAAAAGACCTCTCACGCTCAGAGTGCCACGGCCCGGTCGGGTGTTCACCTCCCGAGCCTCC
>CAZHRP010000067.1:10338-11697 GCA_964535055.1 uncultured Chthoniobacteraceae bacterium | reverse complement strand
TGGTATGCGTGGCCTCATGGCCAAACCGTCAGGGGAAATTATTGAGCGCCCGATTACTTCCAACTTCCGCGAAGGACTGTCGGTGCTCGAGTATTTCATCTCAACCCATGGCGCTCGTAAGGGCCTGGCTGATACTGCATTAAAAACTGCAGACTCTGGTTACTTGACCCGCAAACTGGTCGATGCTGCCCAGGACGTGATCGTTACCGAGCATGACTGCGGCACCGTCAATGGTATCGTAGTGCGGCCGATTTACGAAGGTGATGAAGAAGTTGTCGACCTCTCGACCCGTATCATCGGGCGTACTAGTTGCGAGTCGATCAAAGATCCTGTGACCGGCAATACAGTCGTCGAGATCAACCAGATCGTGGATGAGCCGACTGCTGCTGCCCTGGAAAAGCTTGGTGTCGAGCAGCTCAAGATTCGTTCGGGGCTAACCTGTGAGTCGCAGCGTGGCGTCTGCCAGCTATGCTACGGTCGCAATCTGGCGACCGGCGACCCGGTGAAAATTGGTGAGGCGGTCGGAATTATTGCTGCTCAGTCGATCGGTGAGCCTGGCACGCAGCTGACCATGCGTACTTTCCACATTGGTGGTACTGCGAGCCAGACATTCAAGCAGCCGATCGTCAAAGCGAAGCACAATGGTATCGTTCGCTTTGAAGAGATAAGGAAGGTTAAATCGCTGGATGGCAATTGGATCGTGCTCAATAAAAATGGCTCGGTCGGTGTCTTTGCCGATGATGGCAGAGAACTCGAACGCCACAATGTTGTGATTGGTTCCACCATCTCAGTTGGTGATGGCGAGAAAGTCAGCAAGGGTGATATCTTTATTAAATGGGATCCTTACAATGTCCCTATCTTGACCGAGAAATCCGGCAAGATTGAGTTCCGCGATATGATCACCGGAGTTACCATGAAGAAGCAAGTCGATGAAGAGACTGGTGTTACTGGCATGGTAGTGATCGAACACAAAGAGGATCTGCATCCCCAGATCGTCATCGTAGACAGTGAAAAAAACGTACTGGCAAGCTATTCCATACCTGCTGGTGCCCATGTCGATGTTAAGGAAGGACGTAAAGTTCAGGCCGGGCAACGCCTCGCCAGAACACCACGTAAGATTTCCAAAACTAAGGATATTACCGGTGGTCTGCCGCGAGTGGCCGAGCTATTCGAGGCACGCAAACCTAAAGAAGCTGCCGAAATTGCTAAAATCGACGGGGTCGTTGAGATTGCCGGCACCGCGCGTGGTAAGCGCCGCCTGCTGGTCCTTGATGCAGAAACCCAAACTGAGGAAGAACATCTCATTCCGCTCAACAAACACATCATTGTATTTAATGGTGACCATGTGAAAAAAGGTCA
>CAZHRP010000067.1:5969-10328 GCA_964535055.1 uncultured Chthoniobacteraceae bacterium | reverse complement strand
GCAACTGACCGAAGGGCCGGTCGTTCCGCACGAAATCCTCGAGGTTTGCGGGCCGCAGGAATTGCAGGAACACCTGGTGAACGAAGTCCAGGAAGTTTATCGACTGCAAGGTGTGGAAATTAACGACAAGCATATCGAGATCATTGTCCGTCAGATGCTGCGCAAGGTGAAAGTTACTGATCCGGGTGATACCACATTGCTTTGGGGTGACCAGATTGACCGTCTGGCCTTCGAAGCCGAAAACAGGACGGTTATTGAGAAAGGTGGTAAGCCAGCGGAAGCCAGTCCGGTGCTGCTAGGCATTACCAAAGCCTCGCTCGAGACAGAAAGCTTCATTTCCGCAGCTTCTTTTCAGGACACTACCCGTGTGCTGACAGAAGCGGCTACCCTCGGCAAGGTGGATACGCTCAAAGGTTTCAAGGAGAATGTCATTATGGGGCACTTAATTCCAGCAGGTACCGGTTACCATGCCTACCGTGCGGTGAAGCTGAGTGAGCTTGGTGAGCCGATCAATGAGCCTGAAGTAGAGTTCGAGGATCCTACCAGTGATTTCCAGCCGGCGATTGGGTAAGCGGCCTGCATTCTGCTACCGGTATTGACTATGGCCAGCATCGCTACCAGGACAGGTGATGATGGTACTACCGGCCTGATGTTTGCGCGGCGGGTGTCCAAAGCCGACCTGCGGGTCGATACCTATGGCACGGTAGATGAACTGAATTCAGCGCTTGGGATGGTGCGGGCTTTTTCATCATTACCGGAGGAATCCGAGTGGCTTGTTTCGGTGCAAAAGCTGCTGGTTGTGCTGATGGGAGAGTTGGCGGTAAGCAATGAAGACCGTGAGGCTTACTTTGCCAAAGGACACCTTCCGATCGACGACTCATCATTAGAGTTGCTCGACCAAAAAGTTAGCCACCTGGAAACTGTTGACGGCTTAAAATTTGACGGCTGGGCAACTCCAGGAGCCAATCAGGCCGCTGCTTGCAGTGACCTGGCCAGGACAGTATGCCGTCGCGCCGAACGCAAGGTTGTGATGCTGGTATCAGCCGGTATCACCGTTAACCCACAGATCCCGAAATTCCTGAATCGTCTTTCCGACTGTCTCTGGCTGTTGGCGCGTAAGTTTGAAAGCCAATAACTTCTGCTGCGCTGACATTTTGTGCCCGCAACGCCCGCAAAGATAAACTGTCACTGCGCTTGGCCAGACGGCGGCCGTTTGCATCGGTAACCAGTGGGCAATGGACAAATGATGGCAACTTGGCTTCCAATGCCTCAAACAGCAGGACTTGCCGAGCTGTAGATAGCAGCAAGTCTTGGCCTCTGACTACTTCTGTGATTTGCATGTCGATGTCATCGGCAACGGTCGCCAACTGGTAGGCCGGCAAATCGTCTTTTCGCCACACCACAAAGTCACCAAGATCAGTCCCACAAACAAATTGTTTTTGGCCGGAACCGATATCATCGACCGTTAGAATCCTGCCATGAGGAACCCTGAATCTCCAGGCGACAGGATTACCAGACTGTAGCACTTGTGCTGAGCGCCCACGACAGATTCCTGGATACAACGGCTCACTCTCTTCATTCGCATGTGGTGCGTGCAGAGCATTCGAAATATCCTTGCGTGAACATTGGCACGGATAGAGGAAGCCTTTACGCTGGAGGAGGTCGAAGGCAGTGCGATAGACTTCCATTCGTTTACTCTGCAGGTATGGTGCATGCGGGCCACCGCAATCAGGACCTTCCTGCCAGCGCAGACCAAGCCATCTCAGGTCTTCCAGGCAAGCATCTATGAACTGCTGATGGCAGCGCTGCCTGTCCAAATCATCAATCCGCAGTATCAATTGGCCATTATGCATTGCGGCTCGCTGCGCAGCACAAACGAATGTCGCAGCATGTCCGGCATGTAGATACCCACTGGGAGTAGGTGCCAGACGGCCACGGTAATTATTTTCAGCCTTACTCATGCAGGGGCAAAAATTCTCAATAATGCTACCACCAGGGTAACCGTAACAGCGCCTGCCAGAGTAGAGTAAAATACAATTGATGCCGCAAGCTGAGGAGCTGCGCGAAACTCATGTGCAACCAGTGCCGTGTTAACTGCCGTGGGAAATGCTGTGCTCAAGATAACAATAGCCGCCAGCTCGCCTTCAAACCCAAACAGCCGCGCCACCGGGATAGCGATTAGTGGGGCCAGTAGCAGCCTGAGTACCATTGCCGTGCCGACCTTAGGGATGTCTGCCAGGCAGTGGCTGGTTTTGGCCAGTTGCACCCCGAGGGTGATCAGGGCGATCGCGATCAAGCCATCTTTCAGATAGCTCAGGGGAACCCAGAGGATATTCCATTCGGTAACAGGCAGCTCAAAATGCCGGATGATAAAAGCTGCCACTATTGCCCATACGGATGCCTGTCTGAGCATGGGCAGAAATCGCGCCCAACTCCAGCGCTGGTCAGCCCTGCCTGATGCAATCAATACACCGAGTGTGAAGGTTGAGATGTTTACGGCAGCAATAATAAAAACTTCGATTGCAGGGCCCCTTTGCGGATAAGCCAGAGCCATCAATGGGATACCAAAATTGCCAGCATTCTGGAACATTGCAGATAATTGCAGCACACTGCGTTCCTCGTTTTTCCAACGCAATACCCAGGCAACTAGTGATGCTAGGCCTAGCATGATAATTATCATGAAAATGGTGAACAAGAAGACCCTGGCTGCCAGTGAGCCGCTCAATGGTGACTCGACTAACTGAACCAGGATAAATGCTGGTACAAAAACCTGTAGGGTCAGCTTCACCAGGCTATCGAGATTTAGCGAGAACGCTTTATCCATCAGCCAGCCCAGGCCGATCAGCATGAACGCTGGCAGACAGATCTCTACAAATACACTGGTCAGAACCTCCATTTGCCCATCACTACACCATTTTAAGAGATTACAGAAAAGAAGATTGGAATTATCGGCAAATAAGCGTAGTGGTAATTATGCATTCAGCAGATGATTTCCATTACGCACTAGAGAATACCCGCGTCCTGCACGAACCCGAACAGCGGATCGAAACGTTCGGTAGCACCATTTTTCATTTTCATTTGATCAGTGAAGTTATGGATCGTGTGAATGAAATCAAAATCCGGGACGGAGAAATTCATGCACAACAGCCGGAAATAGTTGCGCCCGCCAACATGCGTAAATTGCTGCTGGATGGATTCGGCGAGCAGGCTGAGGAGTTTGCTGAGATCCTGCAGCAGCAAATGGGCAATTTTGCACTGCTGAAATACGGTTTTGTGGTGCGTAAATTTGACGTTCAGGAAAGTTCCGTGAGCGATCCTTTAGATGACGTAATCGCTCGCGTAAAGGATAAGGTCAAAAGCATGAGCAATCCGATGAATGCCATCATTCATGGTGTCGACGATGCCTGGGAAGTTTGCCTGCTGAAATTTACCATGGATATGATGCAGCGGTCCGCCCGTGGCAACGTTGATGATTTTCGCGAACGGGGTATCATTTAAATCAACTGCATAGAACTAACTCCGGTTATTATATGAATCACCTGCCGACTCTAATCGTACACTTGTGCATGTTGCTGATAGCTGGCAACCTTCCACTCGCTGCGCAGGAAAATGCTCAGAATGAAGCTGCTGAAGAGCAGGCCGAGCCCAAAAAAGAGCCATTCTTCAAGCGCATGATGAGAACGGTGACTACCCTCGGACAAAGCGAAGAAGATGAGATTCGAGGCCGCCAGCAGCAACCAGCAGAAACTGAAACCCAACAGGACAAACCAGCCGCAACTCCAGCCAAAAAGTTTAATCCACCACCAGCCAGCGCACCAAAATCTAAACCAGAACCTGCACCCAAGCCGAAAGCTACCCCTAAGCCAACACCCGAACCGACCCCGGCTCCCGCACCAGTGGCTGATACACCGCCGGAGCCAGAGAAAAAAGACAGTAGCGACGTGCTGAGCGAGACACCGGAGTTTATCCCTGAGACTGAGCCTGCTGCAGAGCCGCAAGAAGCGGCCTCGGAACCTCAACAAACCCCCCGGGAACTTTATCGCGAAATGCGTGCTGAGGCACTGGCAGACGAAGAATTGATCGAGCTACAGCAGGCGATTTATGCGGCTACCTCGGAAGCAGATCACTATCAGGCGAGTAAGAAATTCTATGCAGCTCTTTTTGCAAAACTTAAGCAGGAAGAAAGCCCGATCAGTTCTTACATCGACCTCATGGAGCAAGCCGCAGAACGTAAACTCGAGCAACAACGGGATCGCATGAAGTCAGTTTTTAAACAACGGCAGGCATTGCTCGATGAGGCCAGCAATACACAAGCGGATAACACGCAAGAGGCTGGTGACTCGTAGTTAGCCGGATCTG
>CAZHRP010000067.1:0-5959 GCA_964535055.1 uncultured Chthoniobacteraceae bacterium | reverse complement strand
ATTGCTCACCGCAGCATCGCTGGCAATATGCTATTCCATATGGCCCACGGATTGACCACAGGCTGCATTGGGCCTAGCTTTACAACATGGATTTCGGGCCTTCGGTCTCAGTAGCAAGATTGCGCAAAGTGTTGAATACGGCCTGCAGTGTCGTGGCAATACTCAGTGGCGTCATAATTTGCCTGGCCCAGAGTATTGCGGCTGACGACTCCACAGTACTGCGGGCCAAACCAATTGTGCCGGCCCCGCTTAGCGACTTGCTTGAGCTACCGGTGCCGGCCCCGGATGCCCGCCTCACCAAGGAAAACGAATTGAAAGCTGCCGCACAGGCCTATTTTATGGAAGGGCTCATTTTCGAACAGTACGGCCAGGTTGAGCGCATGATCGCCAGCTACCAGAATGCATTTGATTTGGATCCCGGTAACTCATTGCTGGCAGAAAAGTTGGCGCTGGAATACGTCCGCTCAGGTGATGTGCCTGCAGGAATTGGGGTGCTCAAGGATGCTATCAAAATTGACCCGGGAAACGCGCGCCTGCACTTGCTGACAGCGACATTGTATGCGCGCAGTTTAAAAAAATTCGATCAGGCAAAAGAATTCATCGATAATGCCTTGAAGCTAGAGCCAACCAGCACGGACAACTACGAAGTATTACTGGGGATTTACCTGGCCACGGAAAACCAGTCTGCCGCGCGACAAACTCTCGAGGAAATTATCGAGTTGGATGTTACTGATCCTGCATTCTGGCTGGGCTGTGGTGAACTGGCTGCACGAATACTAATTCAGAGCAACCCTGATGTATCCGGTCAGGATATGCAACTGGTGAACTTATTTTACGACCGTGCGGTACAGCTAACTGCAGAGGATCCCTCGCAGCTAATGCGAATCGGTGAGTACTTCCTGATTACCCGCCAAACCAATAAAGCTATCGGTGTGCTTGCAAAAGCAGTTTCCAGCCTGCCTGAAGATAGCGTCATCTGGCTGCCTGTACACAGCCTGATGGCACGTGCTTACCTGCTGGAGGGTAGTCGCGAGCGTGCTATATCTACCCTCAAACGCATCCTTGAAGTGAACCCGCTCCAGCGTGAAACCTACGAATTACTGGGCAGTATTTACCAGGAGTCCGGCGACTTGAAAAATGCCCTGGCGCAATTTGAGCAGGCAATCCTGATCGATCCCGGATTACCGATAAACTACCTGCGGGCAGCAGATATTTACGTCAATCTCGAGCAACCGGGGAGGGCAGTTGAGATCCTGCAGGAAGCAAGAGCCAGAATCACCAATATCCCGCAATTGACGTATAGTCTGGCCATCGCTTACGGACAGGAGCATCGCTATCAGCTTGCAGTAAACACTTTCGAGCTGGCCTTGGATGAAGCCAAATTCCTGGGTGAAGACATCGCTACGGCTGCCTTTTACTTTAATTTTGGAATTATTGCCGATAAGGCAGGCGAGTACTACACAGCGAAGCAATGTTTTTTGAAAGTCATCGAACTCGAGCCTGAGAAAGCCGCCCCGGCACTTAACTATTTGGGCTACATGATGGTGCTCAAACGCGATGACCTTGATCAAGCCGAAGTTTATATCCAGCAGGCCCTGGAATTGGAGCCAGAGAATGGAGCGTACGTCGATAGCTTGGGCTGGTTATACTACCAACGGGGTGAGTATTCGGAAGCGCTAGAGTTGTTACTGCGGGCCGAACAGCTCATTGATCAGAACGAACCGATGAATTTTGAGATTTTCGATCATATCGGCGATACTTATGCGCGTTTGGAGAATTTGCCTAAAGCGGTTGAATACTGGGAAAAGGCACTGAAACTGGCCCCGGATGAACAAGCGATCGCCACTAAGATCGATGAAGCTTCCCCTAAAGTCACTTCACAAACCACCACTTCCACGGGTAGTTTTGCTGACTAAAATGCAGTGAATCGAAGCCTGATGATGCCTGCTTTCCCATAGCATTGTATGCTGCTTACGGTCAACTTTCTTGCTATTGGTTTACTTGCTGCAATTTCAGCCGGGGACGATTCCGAGGCTGCTGATGGGCAACGGAGGTCTGTACCACCACCTGTTATTTTACCGATCGAGGCAGAGGTAAGGGAAGGTGAGCGAGCTACGATCCGGATTACATGCACACCACGAAGCGATAATTCGGCGCGCATCATCCTGCGCTCACAGCCAGAGCAGGGCAGTATCGTAGGCATGCGGCAGGAAGGTCGTGCAAGCGCAGTGGTTATCTACCAGCACGACAGTAGTAAATTGGGCACTGAGGATTCGTTTACAGTTGCAGCACAATCACCCAATAGCCCGGTATCCGGAGCCGTGAAGGTGAGCATAACAATTCGCCAGAAGCCACCCCGGTTGATCACTCCCGAGGTGATCGACTTTGGGCAATCCTATGCCCTGGCCGAAATCAAGCGTAGCCTCAGACTCAAGAACGCGGGAGGTGGTGTCGCCGCGGGTACCTTTGAGGTACCGGAACCGTGGCAGGCACCAGACGGAAATAGTTTCAGTTTGACAGGCGGTCAGTCAGCCGAATTAACTCTGGTCCTGCAGCCGGATTCCTTCCGTGATTATAGTGGATCTATCCGGTTTAGTTTGCCCGGAATCAAGCCAACTCGCTTGGTAGCGAGTGTGGCAAAACCATTCGAAGTGACACCCGGTGAGCTAACTTTCCCCTTTCGTGAGCCAGCAGTCAGTCAGGATCTGACGATAACCAATCACACTGCCAGCCTGCTGAAGCTGGTCTTGGTCGCGCCGCCCTGGTTGAGCCTGCCTGATGCCGTGGAAATTGCGCCCGGGCAGGAGCAAAAACTTGAGGCCAAGCTAGTCCGACAATCTACAGCAGCACTATCCGGCATGGTGCTGCTGGCCAATGGTGACCATGAACAAGCCGTCAGCGTCTTTGCCGTTCCCGAGCCTGCCAGTATTCAAGCCACTCCACCCGAGCTGGATTTTGGTAAACTGACCGCAGGAAGCTCAGGGCGTTTAGTTCTTAAATTACAAAATACCGGTGCCACTGATGCGCTATTAAAGCTGCAAAGTCCGGAGATAATTATTCTAGGAGATGGGGTAACTGCGATACCGCTAGCGGCCGGTAGTAGCGCAGAGCTTATTGTGCGATTACAGCCACCAGGGATAGAGAATATCAATGAAGAGCTAAGCATTAGCTGGGATGGGGGCTCCTTACAGGTGCCTGTGTCGGCGACTACCGTCTCAGAACAAATTTCGGTAGAGCCTGCCGTCACTCCCGCACAACAATCACCAGGAATAGCCGTCACCGGACCGGAATCTGTTGAAGCCCCGCAAAAAAGCAGTCCGCTGACGACGCAAATTTATGCCCCTGATGCCTTTGCGGATCTCCGTGACGATAGCCTGCCGACTCCGCAATCAATATCAGTCCATGATGTTGGTCACGACTGGGCGGTGCTGTCCTGGCAGCAGCAATCTGATACACAAAGCTATCTGATTGAAATCAGGTGGCTCCAGCGGGGTGAGGGAAAATACCCTGTTATCAAGTGGTTCGAGTTTACCGACGCCAAAATCAATAGCGAACAGGGTAAGTACTTTGCCAGGCTACAGAACCTTGTGCCCGGCGTTCATTTCCGGTTTCGGATCTCAACCCGACAGCCCGACGGTTCACTCTCGCAGCCACAATCCGCACCGCTGTTCAGAACACTTCCTGCCAGCCAGGCCAGTTTTCCCTGGATGCCAATTCTGGTCATTGGCACACTCATACTCGTGGGAATTGTCGGCTGGCGTCGGTTCAAGCGGTAATCCCCAGAATCACTACCGGCAGTCCAGCTTTGAAGCAGACCGACAATATTCATTAGCTCGGTCGCATGAGACGGAACTGCTACTTACGCATCATGCGGTAGCGCGCCAGTAACTTGAAGAATGCGATGGTGTCCTGTAACGGGCGGATCTTGCTGGTTTCATCGCCGTAAATTGTCGAGACAGGAACTGCAGCAATTTTCTCGCCCAGGCGCGACGCGACAAACAGCATTTCAGTTTCATAGTCAAAAGCATTGGTCGAGGACAGTAGCTGGGGGGCAAGTTCTCGCTGAACCATGCGAAATCCGCATTGAGAATCAGGAATTTGCTGGCCACATACACGGCTGATTTCCCATGACATATACCAGTTTACCAAACGCCTTACCGCAGGCATTTCTCTGGTGTTCTCCATACGATTGCCAACGACCAGCCTGGCTGTGTCGGTGGCAGCAATTTTCCGAAACCGCTCTATCTCTTCCGGGGCATGCTGCCCGTCACCATCAAGTAGTATCGCATGACTGAATCCTGGACTAGCGATCAACCATTGCAGGGCGGTTTTGATGGCCGCTCCCTTGCCGCGGTTGTGCTCGTGCTCGATGACCTCAGCTCCTGCTGCTTCTGCCTTTGCTGCAGTGCCATCAGTCGAGCCATCGTCAACTACTATGCAGTGATCTACTTGCTTGCGCGTGCGGGTAACCACATCAGCGATGAATGGCTCTTCATTGAAAGCGGGAATCAGCGCTGCAAAGCATTGTGTTTCTGGCGCTGATTTCATAATCAATTCCAGAAACTATGAAACTTCAGGGCTTATGTCGAGGGTTTGGCTTGTAGTCACCGGCATGGTACGAGCTGCGAACCAATGGTCCCGATGAAACATGCTCGAATCCCTTCAGGCGACCGATTTCGCCATATAAATCAAATTTTTCAGGTGTGATGTATTCGACGACCGGAAGATGTTGCGGACTCGGCCGCAAATACTGGCCGAGTGTCATGACTTGAACACCATGCGCGCGCAGATCATCCATGGCAGTTATTAACTCATCCTCCGTTTCACCTAGCCCGAGCATCAGCCCGCTTTTGGTGACCACCTCAGGGTCCATCTGCTTGGCCATTTCCAGGACTTTTAATGAGCGAGCATACTTCGCCCGGCTGCGTACTTTCGGAGTTAAGCGTTCGACGGTTTCCAGATTGTGATTGAAGATGTGTGGCCGGGCATCGATGACCGTGCGCACCGCATCATCTTTTTCATTGAAGTCCGGTACCAGTACCTCGATGATAACCTCCGGTTTGCGCTCGCGCACGGCCTCAATAACCTGCGCAAAGTGATCCGCCCCGCCATCTTTTAAATCATCCCTGGCGACTGCAGTAATCACCACATGATTCAGCCCCAGCCTGATAACCCCCTCAGCCACCCGCTGCGGCTCATCATCCTCCAGCGCCAGCGGCCGCGCCGTTTTGACCGCACAGAATCCACACGCCCGAGTACAGTGATCGCCGGCAATCATGAACGTCGCCGTGCCGCCGCTCCAGCACTCCCAGCGGTTCGGACACTGGGCACTCTCGCACACAGTGTGTAGCCGCAGGTCACTGACCAGCGCCTTGGTTGAAAAGAAGACCGGGTTGCGCGGCAGCCTGACTTTGATCCAATCCGGCTTCTTTTCCTGATGCAAAGCCGGGTCTATTTTACTACATGGCATATAAATAGTAACGTACTGGCCTCATGATTGAATGCAATACCTATTGACATTCACCCAAACTCTACGCACACTGTTTCTCCCGTATCGCACCCGTAGCTCAATTGGATAGAGCATCTGACTACGGATCAGAAGGTTGGGCGTTCGAATCGCTCCGGGTGCATGTTCATAATCAATGACTTATGAAATAATAGAGGTTCTGTTGTTATCGACAGTGCCTTGATAGTGCCGCTAAAAGATACTTTAGTTGGCGTATTGTTGGCGTTAAAATCTGAGTTCTCTTTTTATAATTTAATCCATCAGCCCAAATATCGGCATCATTAAGTGGTGGTCCAGAAATATATTCAGACAATAAACCATCCAGCGTTGAGTTGCCCTCATATGTGTTTTCTAAAGTTCCATAAGGACCTAAACACGGATCTCCGTCAGGGAAACCAATACAAAAATATAATTTCGGAAAACTATCTGTTGCCCCCACATCAGGATATTCAT
>CAZHRP010000066.1:0-11894 GCA_964535055.1 uncultured Chthoniobacteraceae bacterium | reverse complement strand
GCTACGAAGTTTGTGATTGATCCGGGTTAGAGCGTGCTACCGCTTTACTTTGAGTAAAAGTCAGGCAATTCTAGACAAGAATATGATCATTAATCGACTTACCCCCCTGAAGTTTATAGATGGTTGCTTAGTGGCTGTTGGACTGACAGCATTATTAATCACTGAGGCAGTTGCTCAATCCGGCGGCGACCTGGACTATGATGTCCTGTTGGAGCAGTTGGAACAACTTACCGAGCAACGTGAGCAACTGGAAATCAACTCTGCAAAGTCCGCTTACGACACCATCAAAGCGGCAGCCAGCAGCCAAACCGAAGCACTAAAGTTATATTATGAAGCCGTAATGAAGATCCAATACAGCGGCAAGACCCGTGAAAATTCGCAATTGCGGGAGTGGAAAAAAAAGGAGGACGACACGCACGAAGAGCGCAATTTTCGTGAGGGGCTGCGCTTGCATCTGATTTATCTGGCACTGTCGATCAAGCGCGCGCAAATGGAGCCCGATGACCAATCGATTCTGAAGGAACTGGAAAGCTACGCCAATTCTGTATTGGATCTGGATGATGAATTACGCAATGAAAAGTCGTGGATGCAGAAGTCTGTAGCCAGCAGTGAGATCGCTAAAGCCTATAATTTGGACAGTTATTTGCCGGAAGAAAACTGGGAATTGGTACCAGGTAATGCTGATGGCATGTATGAGAAAACCTTGCTTCCGTTGATGCGGGAACAAAAGAGTCCATATCTTATCTCATATTGGGACAATCGCATTGCCCGCAAACAGAAGGAGCTTTCAGATATCGACGGGACATTCCAGAAAGAGAACATCTTGAATAATGAAATTCCAACAATGATGTGGCAACGCGCAAACGAATATTACATAATCGACAGACCGGCAGCAGCGGTACAGGCCAAGTTCTCAATCGTCAACCAGTACCGCGCTCATGACAGCTTTGATAAATGGGTAGAGGAGTTGCAAGCTGACCTGCTGGCTTTAAAAGCGGGTCAACCGGTTGGCGCGATCCTGGCAATGGAAGAAACCGAAGAAGAAGCTGGCGCAGAGCAGCCGCTAGAGACAGTTAATTAAAAAAGCAACTACGCTACCGGAATTCTTCAGGGGATGACGAAGCGCTGGTTGGTGCTGGGATCAATAACTACTGCACCTCGTGGCATGCCCCTTACATCAATGGTATTATATGGGGCGTACGGGCTAACCACGTAACCCGGCGTCGAGGTGGCTCGGGCCAGCGGGTAACCGCTTGAACCGTATGCTTGATTTCTTTTGAGTTGGTCAATTTCATCCTGTTGGCGACCTACGATGTTGCCGGCCAGACCACCAATCAAGGCCCCTGCAATGGCACCTTCAGTGGACGATACACCGCTCACATTGTTACCAATGATGGCCCCTGTGGCAGATCCACCTGCTGCACCAAGTCCGGTGCCAGTAAGTTGACCTGTACCCATGTTAGTACACGAGACAGTAGTAGTAGCGACAACTGTTATCGAAAGTAGAAGGAATTTGTTCATATTTTAATGGAAAATAGAACAGTCAGCAGCATTTATCAACTCGTGGTAGTCAGAATAATTATTTGGTACCGCATGGCGGGCCACAATCATCAGAGTTGCTTACTAAATGTGAAATTAACTTGATACCATCATTAGAATTGTAAATAAGTAAGAAGTACAGAGTGCTAAAGCCACCTTCCGCGCAAGCCGCATATGATCAGAAACATCATTCTTATAGTTGTACTGGTAGCACTGATAATAGTGGCTTATCATTTTATATTTGAGTATCGACGTTCCAACTTTGAGGCGCAGCCCGCTGAACTGGCTGAGGTCTTGCCCGCTAAGTTACAAAGTGCATATCTGACTAAGCAGGCGGAAGCAGTGCGGCAGGAAGAAGAGCGGATCATTGCGCAACAGGCGGCTGAAGAAGCGGAATTGGTGGCCACTTTTCGCAGCAGCGGAGATGATAGCTTAATTTTGCAGCTGGTGAACCAGAAAACTGTTGCGGACAGGTTTGAGCTGGCTGCCGGAACCGTCTTTCAAAGTTTTGGCAGCTTTATTTTATTGATTGATCCGCTTAATCATTCGATCGAGCCGGGGGATACCCGGGAAATCAATCTGCGGGTAGTACCATTGGGGCTGGACAATCAAGTTGCTGATGGCGCTTATCGACAAATTGAAGACATACCCGAGCAGCTGCAGCCACTGGCCAAAGCCATTCAAGGTAGCATCAGCTGGAAAGAAGAAGATTTGCGTTTAGCGGCAATCATCCTATTTAATAATCCGGCTCTTGGTGAGGTTGCCGATTTTCCGGTAGCTGAATCGATCATCCAAACCAACTCTGATACTCCCGCAGCAGCCAGGCGCAGTGCTCTGGAGCTGATCAACGCTTTGCTATTATTAAAAGATCTTGGGATCGACACGGCAGGGCTCAAATTAGCTGGTGACACCCAGTTGCAGCTGGAGACCATGGTAAAAGAGAATAGCAACCTGATTGCCAGAAAGTTTTACGGTCTTGAAAACAGACTTCAGCATTGGAACTACTGGAAGAGCATACTGGTCAAGGGTGATGGCAGATTTCGCCATTATTCACTATATGGTATAGGACGCTTTTTCCCGGATGTTGCGTTAAAGATGATGCCTGATTGGGCAAAAAACAGGCGGATTACTCCTATTTACAGGTTATCTGCTGTCTATGCCTTGGGACTGACAGAAAAAACAGAAGCTCTGCAGCAACTTGAGTCACTCTCCAAGCGTTACCCTCCAGTAACTAACATGGGAAGAGCAACCAGAGAAGCTGCCAGATACATACAGAGTAAAGGTTGGCACTCTGATAACGTTAACTAAATTGCATCTCTCTAAAATATTTCGGCGTTACGAGTTATAGTAAAATTTATCATTTATCATGAACAGAGAAATCACAATTTCTGAGCAGCAGGAAACTTTGGCTTCCATGTATGCTTTGGGGGCACTTGACAAGCATGAGCGGGTAGAAGTGGAGAGGGCGATGGATGAATCCATTCCTTTCCGCAATTATGTTGCTAATATTTGTGACACACTCACTGATGCCACCATAGATGGTTTGGATATAGTTTCACCACCTTCCGAGCTCAAACAGCAAGTTCTCGTAAGGATTGATGAAGTACCAGTTGAAATACTCCGCGCTTTTAATCTCAAATCAAATGAGGGATTTGTGATGACGGATTTAGATGGCAGGATCCAATGGGCCAATTCGGAATTTACCTCAATGTGCGGGTACGAGCTGCGTGAGCTGAGGGGTAAAAAACCCGGTCACATGTTACAGGGTCCCGCGACCGATCCAGCCTCAGTGAGTGCCATGAGGCAAGCTTTCCGCTCGCACAAACCGATCAACGTCGAGATGGTTAACTATCACAAGAATGGTAACCCTTACTGGGTATCAATCAGCATGTCACCAATCTTGGATGAAAACCGCTCTCCGCGCTGTTACGTGGCCATAGAGCGCGAGATTCGAGACAGGTCGACGCCAGTAATGTTAGCTTAACGAAGTTGATCTACCCTAATATTTTGCTGCCAAATACGATAGCAGCAACCGTTACTGCGTAGATTGCCGCTACCAGCACTCCTGCAGCTGAAGCGTCCTTAGCAACTTTCATCTCTTTTGAGTAGTCTCGAGTTATTTTGTCACACAAGCTTTCAATCGCTGTGTTGAGCAATTCTGTAATCCACACCAGTGCAATTGCCGTGATTACAAACAGCCATTCAGTGTAATTGATCTTGACCAGCACCCCAACCAAAATAGCTGTTATGGCAGCTACCAAATGTATGCGGGCATTGTTTTCAGTTTGCAGGGTGTGACGTACACCCTCAATCGCTGGCAAAAAACTTCGAAGCCTGGCAATTACCCAATTCATTTCGCAGCACTACTCACAAAATACATATCCTGACTTCCTGCGAGCATGGCGGGAGGATGGCAAGTTAACTTTAGCTACTCCGGCTTCAGGCTGAAATAAACTTCGCACCAGCTCTACCTCGCGGAATCCCACAGAGTCTACTCCCTGATTGATCAGCCACTTCCATAACAAACGGCGCTGCAGTGCCAATGGTAGTTCCCTGAGCTCGCTGACTGCCACCTGTTCCTTTTCTGCCAGTGGCTGAACCTGTCTATTCAACCAGCCATCCTCAGCCTCTGCCAGAATGGCATATTTTAGCAGGGACGGCACTATATCCCTGCCCATAATTGCACTTAACAATGGGATACCTTCCAATCGTAGACGGTTGCGGGTAAAATTTTCAGCGTAATTTGTGCTGTCCTCGCGCCAGCACATGCCAGCTTCCTCTAAGCCAGCGCGGACTTCTGTAGCCCTAAGACTAATAAGTGGTCGGACGATTTGTAAGTCCGCTTCTGCCAGTGATTGTATCGTGCATGCTTTCAAAGTGCCTACTCCAGTTGCGCCGCTGCCACGCAATAAATTAAATAGGATCGTCTCAGCCCGGTCATCTGCATGATGCCCGAGGCACACAGTCTGTGCATTGTGCTGTGCCGCTGCCGCTGCAAATAACTTACGCCGGGCTTGACGGCCAGCAGCTTCTACCCCGAGTCCCGGATAATCCCTTTCAAGGTCAACGTGAGCTACTTTACTTAAGTAACCAAGCTGCTTTGCCAGTGTTTGCACAAACTGCGCATCTTCGTCTGCAGCGGTACCGCGCAGGCCATGATGCAAATGACACACAATTACGTCTTTATAGCCGGACTGGTGCAACAGGTGGAGCAGAAAGACCGAGTCTGCTCCACCAGAAATACCGGCAACAAGGGGTTGCTTTGGGGAAACTTGAGAGAGTACAGACTGTACCTCCGCGGCTCGTTGGGCGGTCAACGTATTAAGCAACTGTTGCGACTGAGTTGGATTGAAACTTTCCGGTTTCACTGACAAGTGCCTGTTATTGTAAAAGCCGAATACCACCAAACAGGTTATCTTCAAGAATCGTGATCAACTCGTGTGGTGATTCTAATGCTGCCAAAAAACCGGCCTCTTCAATCATCGCGAGTGAACAGTTGGGGATGAGTAATTTGTACTGAGCCGCCCACTCAACAGGTGGAAACTTGCTGAGTCTGCCCCAGACTAGCAATACTTGCTGTGGCAACATGCGAAGCCTGGCTTCGATGGGCAGGCTGAGTTTACCGGACATCAGAGCGTTGATCGCATGCTCCGCATTATTTTGTTGGGCACATGCAGTGTAAGCGTCAACCATATCGGTAGTCACCCTGTCAGGATCAGCAAAGGCAAAATTCTGCAGCCACCCTTGTAGTACTGTCCGCCGCGCCAGGTAGTTTTTGTAGATAAAGCGATTAAGTCCTGGTAAGCTGGCAACCATACTCGTGCGCAATGTCAGTCTGCGCCGGCCAAATTCGGCGAGCCCGGTCGGCATCACCAGGCACAGCTTGGCGACCAGATCAGGGTGGCGCGAGGCGAGCATCGTGGCAAATCCTCCAGCCAGCCCACTAGCCACTAGAGCGACTGGCTTACCAGCACATACACCTTGCAAAAACTGTGCCAAGCTATCGACATGCTGATCGGCATCAAGCGGCGAACTTGGTTTTTGTGATTCACCAAACCCCAGTAGATCCAGAGCAAAAATATGGCCACGGTCAGCTAACGCAGGATAAACCAGCGACCACTCAAAAGATGACCCACCTACAGTGGGAGCATGTAAAAATACAACTGGAGATCCATTACCGCCCTCATGAAATACGATATCCCCGTGGCTGCTTGGATACAGTCTGGTGGAGAACGCATCGGGAGAAAGAAATTCCGGGAGTGGCTCTCTGGTGGCCGGCGACAGAGAGTAACGCATAGCTAACGCCACTCCGCCTAACAAGCCGATGCCGAGACCTACTTTCCAAAGTTTTCTGTTGCTGCTCTTTTCCTTAGCCATCAGGCAAATTAAAGCAAGTGTACACGTCCCTCACCGTTGGTTATACGACCGATCGGGAAGGCTCCAATAGCGCTGCAAACTTTATCTGCAGCTTGACGCGAAACAATTAAAGCCATGCCAACTCCCATGTTGAATACCTGATACATTTCAGCAGAAAGTACATTCCCATTTTCCTCCAAAATCCGGAATATACGAGGAACTTTCCACGCTGATTTTTCAATCAAAGCATCGACTGTGGGCGGCAAAATTCGGGGCAGGTTATCGATTAAACCACCGCCGGTAATATGGGCTGCCCCTTTAAGTGTTCTGAAGCCGAGACTTGCCAGCTGTGGCTGGTAATTGATATGGACACGCATCAGTTCACCACCGATGGACTTCCTCAGCCCTTTTAATCTGGCATTTGGCGTCAGCTTCATCTGTTCAAAAAGAATGTGGCGAGCCAGAGAGTAACCATTAGTGTGCAAGCCGCTTGAAGCCAGCCCGAGTATCCGATCACCGCTGCGGATTCTGCTGCCATCTATGATTTTGGCACGGTCAACAATGCCAACAATACAGCCTGCCAGATCGTATTCATCCTCGTTATAAATCCCCGGCATTTGAGCCGTTTCACCGCCAATTAGCGCGCATCCTGCAGCAACGCATGCGCGCGAAAAACCGCGCAGAATTTCCGCAAAGACTTGTGGGTCCAATGTGCCACTCCCCAGGTAATCCAGAAAAAACAATGGCCGCGCACCGGTAACAGCAATGTCATTGACGCAATGATTGACGAGGTCTGCTCCCACAGTGCTGTGCTGGCCGGTCATGAAAGCCAGTTTTAGTTTGGTACCGACGCCGTCAATGCTGGATACCAGTACCGGTTCGCGCATACGACTGCCAAAATCGGCCTTAAAGAAACCACCAAAGCCACCAACACTTCCCAGCACTTGAGGTCCGTGCGTTGCCTTGACCAGGTCTTGAATACCACTTTTTACCTGATTGCCTAAGGCAACATCCACACCAGCCTTGGCATAAGCAGCTTGCGGGGGCGGATTAGTTTTCATCATAGCTTATCCTATAACTACCTGACTCCATATTGCTACTTATTTTCAACCTGTGGAGCTACTGCTATCGCTTGCTGGAAGTTTTGCTGCTCGGCATACATGGTTGCAAGTTTCCATTGAAACCAGATGGCACTTTGATTGCGGGTGATGATTTTGCGGAGTTCTCTGATAGCCAAATCCTCCTGGTCGCTGGCAGCTAGTGCCAGAACATAATTTTTGGCGGCTTCCAAGTTAGAGGGCTCTGTTTGATATGCGGAGCGGCTGGCGGATAATCTGGTTGCTGCACGAGCGCTGTCAGAAGTTATGCTGGCAGGTCGGTATGGTTCCAGAAACTTCCACGCTAACTGGTACTCACCCATGGCCGCAAATGCACGAATCCAGCCGGGTTGATCGGTCGGTGCGAGCGCAATTTGAGCATCGATGAAAGCAACCAAATCTTCCGGTCGTTGTAAGGTGACAACCATTCTGTAAAAAGAAGTGACTTCGTAACGATAGAGATCGTTAGCGTGCAGCCTGCGTTCGAGCCAGTCCGCGTAGAGCATGGCCTGTGATTCAGCAGGTGCCAATTCTGCCAAAGTAAGCAAGTGTTCCGGGTACTGGTTGGCGTACGCTTGCCAGTAGCTGCGCGTCAAGGCGTTGTCTGGTAGAGAATAGAGTGCCATTCGTAAAATGGAGTAACCACGGTGCCTTGATCTTTTTACGGCGTCCCCCCAATAAACCAGCGCCATATCGAGGTTGTATGGTGCCGAAATCAGGGCTTGCTGCGCCGGCACCGCCCAGGCCATTGGCATTAATTTGCTC
Organism: uncultured Chthoniobacteraceae bacterium; assembly: GCA_964535055.1. Lineage (GTDB taxonomy): Bacteria > Verrucomicrobiota > Verrucomicrobiia > Chthoniobacterales > CAKUMP01 > CAYUDZ01. Next base: position 4,137 of record CAZHRP010000066.1, on the reverse strand, counting down.
ATGATCGCGAAGTGGGTCCAAGCTGACTCGCGGGTTTGTGGGTATTCCAATTTCATGGCACCAGCTAACTCATGGAGTCTGGCATCCAATGGATATGACTTGAGTATCCGGTCGACGTGAGCGGAATTTAGCCGTTCCTCCCGGCTCAGAGTATTGATGAAGCGTTCAAGGCCCAGCGGAGTCCAGGTTATCGCTGGCGGCAACAGTGGTAAGGCCATTAGACAACACACGACTGCAGGCACCAGGCGTACGCTTATTGGTGCGTGGCGCGGCTTAATGACAGGCGTGCTGCCTGGGGGCCTGTTTCCTGCCAGAGCCACACCCAATAAAGCCAGCGCCACCAGAGCTGTGCCCCAGCGATGGCCCGGCACATCCAAAAGGCAGTGAATACTGAACGCAGCCACCGCGGCTGCAGCAGTGCCGCGCAGGATCAACTCGCGGCGCTGGCAACCTGTCAATGAATGACAAAACCAGCTGATACCACCGCAAATCATTGCCAATAGCAGTAGTAGCGGTACTGCGCCCAATTCACAGAGCCACTGCAGCCAACTACTCTCAGGATGGATGACTAAAGTATTATCCAACCAGTTTTGCTGGTAGAATGGAAAGGTACCTCGAAATGCTCCCAGCCCGTGCCCCAGCCAGGGCGAATCCAGCCAGTAGCGGATAACATCCGGCCAGATTGCAAGCCTGCCACCGACTCCCCAATTACCTCCTTGTTCAGGATCAGTGAAGCGGGCCAGCATGCTGCCTCCATAAAGGCTAAACATGGCAGCACCAATCAGAGCACTAGCCACTCCAATACTTATGGCAACCCACCGGCGTCTGCTGGTACTAACAAGTAATATTGCCAGCAAAATGAGTCCGCAACTTAGCGCCAGCAAGCCACCGCGTGATCTACTGGCCACTACTGCTCCGCATAATCCAGCACATACTAGTGTCCAGAGTATCCCGTACCATTTATTGCGGCTGCGCCAACCTGCGAGCATCAGACCGGCAGTCGCAATCGCGCCCATAGCGATAAAGTTTGCGCTATGGTTGCGGTTGGGGAATGGCCCGAACCCTTGCCAGCCGGCTACCTCGCGGAGACCATAAATCCTGTCCATATCCATCTGTTGCATGATGATACTGATTACGGCCAACAAGCCGGAGGCAACCACGATGACAGCGAGAACAAATCGGGTTCCCGCTTTAGTGCTTGCTAAAGATCTGACCCAGATCACCCACCAGACAGCAAGCAGGCAGGTCAGCAAATAATAATAGGCTGTGGCCGGCGAGGGATTAAACACTCCACCCAGAGGGTAATTCAAACCTTCCGTCACGATCGTGCGCCAGCGTGGTTGACCGATTAGCTGATAAGGAACGAACTCTTTGATGACCAACACGATTATAAGCACGCTTACCAGTACTAAGAACCAGCGCGGAAAGCGCGGCCATAGTGGTGGCTGTACCACCATGGCCAGGGCAAACAATGCCACCAGCACTAACTGCCAGGAAAAATCAACCGTGCCGTACGCCAAAGGTGCAACACAGACTATGAGCATAAATATTATGCGTCCTGCAAGCTCGCTGAGGCTAAGTCTTTCCATTTTGAGTTAGCCTTTTTAAAGGCTGGAAGAAAGCATTTTGCCAAGCGTTTCCAGTGATCCGGCATCATTTTATCAATCGGTGCCAGCAAGTGCATATCGTTGCCATCCCCATCGCTCAGGGTAATTTGCGAGTATTCCTGATCCGCTTCCCCGCTCAACCGGAAGCCACAACGTGTAAGGGCAGACCGAAACAATTCTAGAAATTCAGAATGGTTATCGCAGCGGTCGATTTCCATATCCAGCAAGCGTGCCTGGAGCAGGGCATAGCGAACTTCCAGCCGCCTGCTCTCCTTCATGTGCAGCAACCGGCGAAAGTCGTTCCAGCCAGTAAAGTAACGTAAGTAACGAACCGCAAATAAGGCCAGCAGAAACACAAAGCCGATGGCAATCGGGATCGTTCTACCCTGGCTCCAGAAGATACTTAATCCGACCAGACTGAGCATGACGCAAATGCCATAAACGCCGATAATAATCCTTTGCTTGGAAAATCCCAGCGCCTCAAGGCGATGGTGAATGTGTTCGTCATCAGCATGAAATAGCGGAAAGCCGCGGAAAGTTCGACGGATTAAAGCAAAACTGGTATCCAGAATCGGCAGTCCGAGGGCAACAATAGTAACAAAAAGAACTGCTGCTACTGAGCCCTTCTGGGAGCTTTGCGTTGAAACCGCGGCAATGCAAAAGCCGATCAGATAGGCGCCACCGTCACCTAGAAAAATCTTTGCCGGTGGAAAATTAAAGATCAAAAATCCCAGCAGCGCACCGGCAAGCGCAAACGAAAAGAGGGCAACGGTCTGCTGCTGTGACATCAGGCCGACGATGCCTAAAGTGCCTGCCATAAACATGCATAAGCCACCGGCTAATCCGTCAAAACCGTCAATTAAATTGATAATATTCGGAATTGCGACCAGCCAGAAAACAGTTACTAGTAACGACCAGCCAAACAGCTCGACCGACCAGCTGCCGCCGGGGTAGGAAATCCGATCGATACCAACCCCTAGCGAGTACACCAATAACGCAATGCCAACCTGGATCAGCAGTTTCAGCTTGGCACTGAGGCCACGCAAATCATCCGTCAAACCAAGCAAAAAGTATAAAGCTGCTCCTATAAAAACCGGTAGCCAGATGGACAACTGATCTGGCTTCCATAAGACCAGCACAATGGCAGTAATTGCTACCGCCAGCATTATGGGAATGCCACCCAGTCGCGGAGTCACCAGGGCATGCCTCTTCCTCACCAAATCAGGCTCATCTAATCCTATCTGATAGCGCTTAGATACGGAGATTACCGCCGGCGTCAGCAGCACTACCAACAAGAATGATGAAAAGAATAGTATTATTGAAATTATCATCTCAATACTTTCAAGGTGTCAGACTGGTAGAAATTTGCAATTATTGCTGCATTAGAATGTCAATTTCTTTGAAACCTGTTGCTACCCGCAGTCCAAGTAATCATTATCGTGATAATGAACGGTGAGATCAGTCGCTTTATCGACCATCATTTCAGGCATTTCAATGCGGCGGCTTTGCGAGATGCAGCAGATGGCTATTGTACCCATTTACAGACCGAGGGTAGTATGCTGGTGACACTCGCCGGGGCCATGAGTACCGGAGAACTCGGGTTGAGTCTGGCTGAAATGATCCGCAACCAAAAAGTTCATGCCATTTGCTGCACAGGTGCCAATCTTGAGGAAGATATTTTTAACCTGGTAGCTCATGACTTTTACGAGCGTCTTCCGAACTATCGAGATTTAACTCCCGCCGACGAGCAAGCCTTGCTGGAACGACATATGAATCGCGTCACAGATACCTGCATCCCGGAAATGGAAGCTATGCGACGCATAGAAGCTGCCGTCCTGGCCGAGTGGCAAGCAGCCGACCGCCAACGACAACGCTTCTTTCCGCATGAGTTCCTGTATCGTGTACTGCTCGATGGCAAGTTGGCTGCCGACTATCAGATTGATCCACAAGATAGTTGGCTGCTGGCAGCTGCCGAACGCAACTTGCCGCTATTCGTACCCGGCTGGGAGGATTCAACGCTTGGCAATATGTACGCCGGCCACACCATTTCAGGTAACGTGAATAACGTTCATACAGTTCGCACCGGTATCGAGTACATGCAAAACCTCGCTGCCTGGTACCAGCAAGCCAGTAGCCCCCACCCAATCGGATTTTTCCAGATCGGGGGCGGTATCGCCGGCGACTTTCCAATCTGTGTGGTTCCCATGTTGCATCAGGATTTACAGCTTCCCGAGGTACCTCTATGGGGGTATTTCTGTCAGATCAGCGACTCCACAACCAGCTACGGCTCATACTCTGGCGCTGTACCTAACGAAAAGATTACCTGGGGCAAACTCGGTTCGGAGACACCAAAATTCCTGATAGAATCAGATGCCTCGATCGTCGCTCCGCTGATCTTTGCCAAAGTACTGGGCTGGTAGTTGGGCAAAATTCAGCATTGATTCTGCCATCATCATCAACTAGCATAATTACTACTTTGCCTCGTGGTGTAACGGTAGCACAAGTGACTCTGAATCACTTTGTCAAGGTT
>CAZHRP010000065.1:6783-11898 GCA_964535055.1 uncultured Chthoniobacteraceae bacterium | reverse complement strand
TACCATATTTAATGCTTTGCTCCGCACTGTTGTTGTCTTGCTGGTCGGGCATCGAGTCGCTGACCTGCACTTGCATAGCGTATCTGACAGTCTTCGCATTCTTAGCCGCTTCTGGATTGATCAATACCTGAATCGTATGATCGCCGGTCTTGTACAGCTGGCCGAGATACTTGCGATCGCTATCAATCGACGAATAAAGTTCCTCATCACCGGGTCCGCGACCGGGGATGAAAATCTGAAACTCAGCGCCCGGCTCGTCCTGCAGCATCTTGACCAGCAAATATTGGCGATCTCGTGCATGGAGGGTATAAGTCGCAGTCTTTTCAGCAGCCAGTTGACCGGCAATTAATGCTTCTGACTGGCCTGGAGCAAACTGAATGCGTTCGGCTTCGGCAGCTGATACCATGTCGACAGCCAAACTTAATATCAGGCTAATAATAAATAAGCTTCTCATGGGAATCATTGTTTCAAGTGGAGGGTAAAATTACTCAGCCATACTACGCGCCCAATTCGGTCCATTGGCGGCTTCGTAGGCCATCACGCTGCCCAAACGCCGACCGCTGCGGCTGCTGAATAGTTCGACCACTGCTGGTCCGTGATTGCCACGCGACTTGATTACTATCTGTTCCTGCTCGCTATACCAGCGAGTCTCTTCAACATTTGGCTTGGCTGAACTCAAGGTCGCCAGAACTTGCGTGCCTTCTCGGATAACCACGCGACCCTGGCCGACCTCTGCGGTCAACGGCTGGCCGTAATTAGGAGTCAACCCTGCTGCCTGAGAATCCAAACCACTGGCCTCATCAATGACTTCACAGGAGGTGCAAAAAATGGCTGCTAACAATAGTATCGCTGATAGAATTTTCATACGGAATCACGTATAGTAAATACTCTTCTCTTGTCATGAAAAATCCCGCCAGAGTGCCGCCAACGACCTTGGGAGCGATCTAATTCACTGCGACTGAACGCCTTGGCAACACCTTAATCGTTGATGCCAGTGTCCTACCCTGCATAATCATTCGATAGATTCGTGCTATTCTCGGGCGAGTCATTTTATCTTAGCTAAGACATCAGTCAGCAGAGTGGAAAAACTTGCGGCTGCTTTCTTGCCAACTTCGACAACCTCGTCATGGGAAAGTGAGTCACCGCTAATCCCGGCCGCCAGGTTGGTCAGACACGAAAAGGCAGCGACCCGTACTCCCAATGCTCGCGCCTGGATCACTTCGGGGACCGTCGACATGCCAACCGCATCCGCACCCAGCTGCCGTAACATTTTGATCTCTGCCGGAGTCTCGTACTGTGGTCCGCGCACGGCTGCATAGACACCTTCATTCAGCTCGAGCTGAAGTTTTTTTGCGCAGTTCTGGAAAATCTCACGCAGCTGTAAGTCATAGGCCTTGGTCATATCGATAAACTTCGGCTTGCCCTCGAGTGGACTGCAGCTAAGCCAGTTGATGTGATCAGTAAGCATCATCCATGTACCGGCAGCAAAGGACTCGTTTAACGAGCCGGCAGCATTGGTCAGCAGCACAGTCCTGACCCCGGCTTGAGCCAAAAAGCGGACATGCGCACCAAGTGCCCCGGCCGGGTGGCCCTCGTAGGCATGCACTCGCCCACAGGCCAGAATCACAGGAACTCCCGCCAACACACCGGCAACAAACTTGCCGGCATGACCTTGTACCCGGGAAACCGGCAGCAGCGGTACTTCGCGATACTCGACGGTCACTTGGTCTTTAACCAGGTCAACAATCGAACCCAGTCCCGAGCCTAGTACCAGCCCGATTTCCGGCTGCTGACCGAATGTCAGCCTCGCGCATGCCACCTGCCAACCGGATGTCTCTTCAATGCTCACTCGATAGCTTCTATCGGCTCGGTTTCTTCACCCTCATTAATCAATGCCAGGAACACATTCTCCAGCGTTCCTGATTGCAAGCTGCGGGCACGCAATTCTTCAACCGTCCCTTTGGCGATCAATTTGCCCTTGCTGACGATCCCGACCACATCAGCCACCTCTTCAGCCACGCTCAGGGTATGGGTCGACAGAAAAATGGTGGTGCCATCTTTGCTGCGCTGCTTCAGCTCATCTTTAACGATCCGCGCATGGGTCGGATCCAACCCGACCATCGGCTCATCAATTACGATCACTTCCGGGTTGTGCAACAGCGCACTGGCAATCACAACCCGCTGCCGGGTACCATGACTCAAGTTTTCGATAAACTGGTTGCGGTAGTCACCAAGGTGCATCTGCTCGATCAGTCGCTCGCGCCGCTGGTTGAGATCAGAACGCGGAATCTCGAAAATCTCACCGACAAACTGCAAAAATTCCTGCGGGGTCAATTTATCGTAAAGAAATGGGAAGTCAGGGACATAACTGATCTTACGCTTAGCTAACTCCGGTTCCTGCTGGATATCATGCCCGGCAATCATCGCCGTACCAGCACTCGGCTTTAATAAGCCTGCCAGCATCTTGATTGTCGTTGTCTTACCCGCCCCATTCGGTCCCAGGAAGGCAAAGAACTGGCCCTGCGGGATATCCAGGTCGAGCTTGTTCACAGCAACCAGGTCGCCAAAATTACGAGTCAATTGATTGGTTTTTATCATAGATCGACTCCCTCGGAGACCAGTTTAATTCCATACGGCGTACGCACGCCGACTACCCGCCCGAGTTGGCTGACATCGATTTCCAGATAGGAACTGGCGTCTACCGGAATACTGATCCGGTAAACTTCGATTTCCTGCGATGCCAATTGGGTAGTCGCCCTGCGGGCTGTCGGTTGCGCCGGGGTGGCTGCTACTTGTTGCAAGGCGTCCAGCGAAATCCCTGCTTCGCCCAACGGACTGGCAGCCAGTATCTCAGGAACTGTTCCCGAACCTTCACGCAAAGTCGTGTCATTGGCACCCGATACCCGATAGGTAATGGCTTCACTACCTGCCGCTGATTCAATCTCCAATTCGAATTCAGGATTTTTCATCCGGATGCCGCTTTCAAATTCTGCCACGCTCTGGTAGTTGTCGATGAACCCCATCTTGTTGCGAAAGGTGACACGCTTCCTGACACCCGGCAGCTTGATCGTCACCTCACCATTCACCATAATATAGCTGGTCACATCATTCGACTCGTCCAGCAATGGCCTGACGTAAACTGTTCCGATCCGGTACTCACCCTGATAGATCGCCAACGTGGAACTCTGCTCGCTGTTAAAAACAAGATTCAAAACATGCGGGACCGGAATATGGAACCAGCCCGGCTGGTAGTTGGGAAAAAACTGCACTCTTATATAAAGCGCCGTCATCACCAGCCAAAAGCTGCTAATCACCACAGTTATAATCAGGCGCGCAAACATCTGCTAACTATACTTCAAGCCTGGAACTCTGGCGACCAGTTCTTACTGATCATGGCGTAAGCATTGTGGTTGTGGATCGATTCGAAGTTTTCCGCCTCAATGCAATAGCTCAAAATGTTGCTGTCGGCATTGGCATTGGCCGCCACATTGCGCACTAAATCTTCAACAAAGACCGGATTGTCATAGGCCAGCTCCGTGACTGCTTTTTCATCGGGACGTTTGAGTACACTGTATAATTCACTGCTGGCCGACTTTTCCACCAACCCGATCAAGTCTTCAATCCAGATCGGCTTGATGGCGCGCACTGCAAAGGTGACTGCACCACGCTGATTATGGGCACCCCGTTCGCTGATCGCTTTCGAGCACGGGCATAAAGTAGTAATCGGGACCACAACTGCAAGAGTAAACTGGCGTCCCGCCGCCGATGCCGCCGCACTAAAACGCACCTGGTAATCCATCAGGCCACTGGCTGCCGTCACTGGGGCATTCTTGGCCAAAAAGAACGGAAAATCAAAATCCACATGAGCCTGCTCTGACTCAAGCCGAACCAGTAACTGATCGACTATATCAAAAATGTTGTTCACATGCAGTGCCTGGCCATGTTGGTTGAGCACCTCGATGAACCGGCTCATGTGGGTGCCTTTAAATTGATGCGGCAGGTCGACAGTCAACTGGATGGTAGCCACTGTGTGTTGTTCGGATTTTTCTTTATCACGAATAATGATCGGGTAGCGCAGATCTTTGACCCCCACCCGGTCGATTGCCAGGTTTCTGGTATCCGTAAGGTTCTGAGTGTCCGGCAACTCAACTTCTTTGATCTCGTCCATCACAAGTTTTTACGATTATCAACTCTCACTGTGAAACAAAAATTGCCATCCTGAATTTTTAAGCTAAGCAAATTATGGATTGAAACTTACCCCCACTTTCTGGCAAATTCGACTATGGAAGAGCCAGCAAATCCATCGCCTGCAAACATTGTGGATACTCAGTTTTATCGCGCTGCCGATGACTTCTTTAGCAGCCAGGCTGACTTGGCGCTGACTTATGACGATATTACGCTGGCAACCCGGCATTCCAATGTTCTGCCGGCGCTGGCGGATACTTCGACCAGCCTGGCCGAGACATTGCCGCTGCGCGTGCCAATGGTTTCGGCCGATATGGATACCGTCACCGAATCCCGCATGGCCATCGCCATGGCCCTCAATGGCGGCCTGGGCCTGATCCATTACAACATGCCGCAACGCCAACAAGTCCAGGAGGTAACTCGGGTCAAAAATAATATCCATGGCTTGATCCAGGAGCCAATCAAGATTGGTTCGGACTGGAGCATCGGTGACGTCCTGAAAATGATCGAGGAACGCAATTTTTCATTTTCCACTTTCCCGGTTGTTGATGCCGAGAACACTCTGATCGGCCTACTGCCAGGCCACTGCGTAAAACCCCGCTATGCCGCACGTGGCGTCACCGATGCCATGACCCATCGCGCACAACTACACACTATCCTACAATCGGAGCTAGGTGATGACCCGATTGCCAAGGCAGATACTTTCTTCAACGAGCACATTGGTATCCACAAACTGCTGGTGGTCGATGCCAGCGATAAACTGTGTGGCTTGTTCACAATCAGCGACATCGAGCGCATTACCCACGAGTCGCGCCAGCAGTTCAAGCCAGCCCGGGATACAAAATTCCGGCTGCTGTGCGGAGCAGCAGTTTCTGCCACTCGAACCTCCAGTGGTGACATCGACCGCGACTCACTGGCTGAACATGTCGC
>CAZHRP010000065.1:0-6773 GCA_964535055.1 uncultured Chthoniobacteraceae bacterium | reverse complement strand
GAGCGCGGACTGGATGTGGTCGCAGTTTCCACCGCCCACGGCTTCAGCGAAGGTGTCGGTGACGCGGTGCGCTTAATTCGCGGCGAGTTTCCGCAATTACCGATCATTGCCGGCAATGTCACCTCCGCCGAAGGGGTCGAGTTTCTGGCTAAGGCTGGTGCAAATGCCATCAAGGTCGGTCAGGGACCAGGCTCGATCTGCACCACCCGGGTAGTAGCAGGGGTAGGTATCCCGCAGATGACGGCGCTCTATGTTTGCTCGCGGGTCGCCCGCCAACTGGGCGTGCGCCTGATCGCCGACGGCGGTATCACCAAGTCCGGTGATATTGTCAAGGCATTGACTCTGGCAGACGCCGTCATGTGTGGCAGTATCCTCGCTGGCTGTCCCGAGTCGCCAGGCAACATTATCGAGATTGATGGCAAAGCATATAAGCAATACCGCGGCATGGGAAGCCTGGCGGCCATGCAGGAAGGCTCAGCAGCCCGCTACGGCCATACCCCTAAACCCGCCAGGACTGCCAGGAAAGTGGCCCCCGAAGGCATCGAAGCTCTCAAGGAACTGACGCCACCCGTTGAGCAGGTCCTGAGCCTCCTGATCGGTGGCGTCCAGTCCGGCATGGGATATCTGGGGTCTGCCAATCTGGCAGAATTGCAAGAGAAAGCCCGCTACATCAGAGTCTCACCTGCCGGACAACGCGAGAGCGCCCCGCATGACGTCGTCGTAGTAAAGACCAAGTCGTAACAGAACTCAAGCTGCACAACTCACTTTTAGCGGCAGCAGAATCTCAATGTTGGACATCTGATTGTACCGCCTTATCATTAGCAGATGCATAAAACCTGCCTGCTGACACTTGCCGGTGACGACCGTCCCGGCATCATGGATACCCTCGCTGCCACTTTACTGAGACACGGCGGCAACTGGTTGGAAAGCCGCCTGGCCCATCTCGGCAGCCAGTTCGCCGGTGTCGTCCGCTTTGAAATTGACGATAGTCGACTGGATGCACTCAGACATGATCTCCAACACCAGGACGTCATGGAACTGGCAGTGAGCGTCAAAGTTGAAGAGACTACTCCGGCAGATACCTTCGGCCGCAAACTCCTGGTTACGATTCTTGGTCTCGATCAGCCAGGTATTGTGAGTGCCCTGGTTTCGGCCTTCGCTGAACGCCAGATTAACGTGGAGGATTTTCGCAGTAGCACCGAAAGCGCTGCAATGAGCGGCGAGCTTCTATTCCGTGCCGAAGCCAGTATTCTAGTCCCTGATGACCAGTCCAGCGAGAGTATTCGCGAAATCACGGAGACCATCGCCGCAAGCCTTGACCTCGACGTCGACCTCGCCGATAGCTAACCCGCCGGATTGTGGTAGTATATATTTCCCGGAGCAGCGGAGCCATTTTCCGATATGCAAGAGAATAACCAAAACCTCAACACGATAGAAGCACGCAGTTATTTTGTGCGTGAGCGCAACGCCCTTCTGGTACGGGCGCAGTTTTCCGAACTGTACGAAGATTATTACCTGCACCTGCTGCAGCACAATTTAAAGAATCCGGCACGGCATGATGAGCTGGTCAAGGATTTGCTGGCGGCATTCACTTTGCACTTATGTTCGCGTCCATGGAATGAAACATCGGCCTGGACCCTCAATTTGCGCCAGCCGCTGGCCAATCTTTTTGCCACCGGCAGCAGCACCGGACAACGCGTCACCGCCCGGATCTTTACCGAGGGTATTCGGACCCAAAAAGAATCCCGATTTATCGCACAAGTCCGCGAACCCAATTCCGAACCCAGGACCAGCACCGTCGCAATTCCTGACCTGACCGGTGATTTTGATCTGTTTGCCGCAGTCGAGTCCTACTACCGCCAAAGCGAGCAGCGTCCGGCCCGCCTGTTTCGTTATTCCGAAGAGGATATTGTGATGCTGAGTGCGCAGCCGGATTGCGATCTCACCTGGTTGCAGGACCTCACTGATGAAGACGTTCGGATTCTCGATCAGCAGGAAGCCTTAAGCTTGCTGGAAGTGCGCAAGTATGCCTTCAATTGCGGCTGCTCGCTGGATAAATTGATGCCGGTGCTGGCAGCCATGTCGGCTGAGTCCCGCGATTACATGTTCAGTGAGAACGACCCGGCTGTGATTAGCTGCCCTCGTTGCGGTGCCCTGTTCCTGTTGCAACGGGAGCAACTCGAAGCTTACCGGGAATAACCGGCCAATTGTGCCGCTGCCGCTGCAAAGTTGCGGAATCGAAACTCGAACCCAGCCTGCTGCAACCGCTCCGGTACCACATTACGACTCTTGACCACTAACTCGATCTCAGTCCGCATTAACAGCGCTCCGGCTATCAATAGCCAACGTGGTTGTGGAAACCCTATAGGCACCCTCAGGGAACTGCGTAATTCCTGCATCATCAAGTGATTTTGCAGCGGCTCGGGAGCACAGACATTGAACACACCATTGGCCTCTGGCTGCGTGATCAACCAGTCGATAACCCGGCAGAAATCCACAGCGTGGATCCATGACACCATCTGCCGGCCACCATCCATCGCCCCGCCAAGACCTAGTCGTACCAGCCATCTCAGGACATGGTACACGCCCCCGGGTTCTGCACCAAAAACCATTGCAGTACGCGCCGTAATGCGTCGTGTAGCCGGAGTCGGTGATTGCTCAAATGCTTCTTCCCAGGCCTGTGCTACCTCGATCGAAAACTGATCACGAGCGCGCGGATCTGCTCCGATCTCACCACTGGTTTCTGTCCATGGCTCGCCGTAATTGTGCTTGTAGATCGTCGCAGTACTCGACTGGATCCAGACCTGCGGCGGCTTATCACATGCTGCTAAAGCCTGGCCCAAGACACGCGTACTCGCCACCCGCGAGTCCATAATCTGCCTCCGATTTCGAGCATGATAGCGACAGTTCACCGAGCGTCCGGCAAGGTTAATAATTGCCGCCGCACCCTCTAACTCCTGCACCCACTCACCAGCCGTCATGCCATCCCAGCACACTGTCCTGCCAGGTAGTTCAACGCCAGCGGAGCGGCTAAGGGTAACTACCTCACACCCCTGCTGCTCAAACCACTGATTGAGCGTCCGACCCAGGAAGCCGCTACCACCTGCAATGATAATCTTACGCATAACTGGCACTATCGATAGAGGTTGCTAAAGCACGCTCAACCTTTAACTGACCATGGTTACCTTCCGCACATTCCCTGATTGTTAGCAGGCGCCGCTCGAGTGCCTTGCTGAGTGGCGGCTGCAACAAATACTTCTCAAGCAGGTTTGCTAGCGGCCAGCGCCGCAGTGCTACAGTCAATGTGTCCTGCAAGCGTGTCAGCCCACCCGGTAACGAAGCCAATACATAACGGTGATGAAACTTGCTCAACAACACACTCTGCCCTGCTTCCTCCAGGATCACCGGCCACTCGTAGCCAACCACCGTGAGCTTTACCCTGCAGCGTAAACCAAAATATTTCGCCGACCATTCCGTCTGGTCACCCGGCCCGGAATAGCCAGTGGTCCGCCCGCTGATCGCTCGCGCCTGCAACCACGGCACCGCAACTGCATGTAAATCCACATCACGGATTAAATCAAAACATTCTTCCCGCGGGGCCGCTATATCTACTGTTGCACGAATCCTGATCATCCCTGACCTCCGCTGGCCACCGGCAGTGGCGGCGGCGTCCCGGCCTGGCTGCGCCGCCGCATCTTAGCCAATACCAGCATGTTAAAGAAATGCATGATCCCCAGTACCAGCAGCACCGTGCCGAGCTTGACACTGAATAATTCAACCGCCGCCCGTAACTCGCCCACCTCCGCACTGGTTCGCAAAAATAGCAAAATAAATCCCAGATTAACCAAATAAAACCCCACTACCAGCAAGTGGTTGACAGATGCCGCCAATTCCACGTTGCCCGCAAAGGCATCTTCCAAAAATATCCTGCCATTCCGGTGTAGCGTCCGCGCTACCCAGACCGTCATCGCAATGCTCGCCAACGCATAGCTCGCATACATCCATACCACTGTGTTCATGTTCTCGTATTTACCTTTCTTTTCGTTGTTCTTATTTCTTCTGAAAGTTATGTTTAAAATTTCCCTACTTCAGCAACTTGAGAGCCATCGGCATAAGCTTGTTGCGGCTCGAGCGCGCCACCGCATCCATTACTTTGTCAGCCTGGCGCACAAACTCATCAAGTTCCTTCATCTGCTTATTAAATTGCCGGGCTGCCTCCGACTTACAGTCGCTAGTCGCTGCATGGCACTCGCTGAGGGTCGCCATGATCGGTTCGATCTCACGCCGCTTGCGCTCACGGACGATCGTACAAAACATTTTCCAGATGTCTTTCTCAGACTCAAAGTATTCCTTGCGCTCACCCTTGCGCACAACCTTGCGCACCAGCCCCCAGCCAATCAAATCGCGCAGGTTGCCATTGGCATTGCCACGACTGATCTGTAGCTCCGCCATCACCTCGTCGGTACTCAATGGCTGCGGCGCCGTCATCAATAATGCATGAATCTGGGCCATCGTCCGGTTGATCCCCCAGGCACTGCCCGTCGCACCCCATTGCGCGATAAATTCCTCGCGCGCTGACACATAATCTTTATCGATTAGTTGACTCATACTTTCAGTAAATACTGAAAGTTATATAAGTGTCAATGGATTTTTTGAAGATTTTTCAGATTTTTTCTGTTTGGGCGATGACGTCGTTGAGTTTGGCGAGTGATTCCTGTTTGCCGCCGAGGCCCATTTGCAGGTAGGCGCCAAAGTTTTCGCAGTCGGCATAATTAATGACGAGGTCCATACTGAATAGGAATGACTGCAGTTCATCAGCGGTTTCGAGGTCTTCACCGATCAACACGCAGAACAGCTGGCGGCGTTTTTCGGATGACCAGTTGATCAATTCCACCAGCACTTCGTTATCACTCATCCCACCGCCCTCGTAGCTATCGGATAGCACGATGATATCGAACAGGTTAGTGTGCAAGGCCTGGATGATATCCCGTTTAATTGAAATTATTTCAGTGCGTACTCCGAGCGTTTGAATTTGCGGTTCGATGTAGCTGGAAATTTCCGCATCATCGAGCCCGATCAGGGCCTGTGGTTCTCTTACTTTGATTTTGGGAGCGGCGGTATCGAATAACATAATAACTTAGCGGTTAGACTTTCGAGTCGGTATCCATGCGCAACCCTGAGTCCTCGGCCAGAGCGCCACTGCGAATTTTATTGATGGTATCCAGTTGGCGTCTGACTTCTCCTTTGCGGGTACTATAAAGGATAGCCGTATCCTCGGTAATTTCGTCTGCCTCATAGGCTTTAACTACCGAGCGGTCGAAGGTCGTCCAACCGTTCTGGGTGTTATCTTTTATGATATCGTGGAAGCTGACGTCAGCACGCTCACCCTGCTCGATTAATTCTCTGATCCTGAGGTTGCTGCCCATCACTTCCGCGATCAGTTTGCGACCACCACCAATCTTGGGGGCCAGCCGCTGGCTCATAATAAAGCGGATCGTGTCAGCCAGGCGGACCCTGATATTATCCTGTTCGCTCTCTTCGTACATTCCGAGCATGCGGTTAATCGACTGCCCGGCATCGATAGTATGCAAAGTCGATAGCACGAGATGCCCGGTTTCTGCAGCCATCAACGTGGCCTCAACTGTTGGGCGGTCGCGGATCTCACCGACCAGGATAACTTTGGGCGCCTGGCGCAACGCGGCCCGAATACCGTTCGGGTAATCATCGTAATCGAGGCCCATCTCACGCTGGCTGAAAGTAGCCTGACGATGCTTGTGCACGAATTCGATCGGATCCTCCAGAGTTACTATATGTACTGGTTGGGTGGCATTGATTTGGCCGAGCACGGCGGCGAGGGTTGTTGTCTTACCGCTGCCGGTGGCACCAGTTACCAGCACCAGGCCATTCTTTTCCCGCGCAATTTCTGTGGTGATAGCAGGCAGATCAAGCGAATCAATCGTCGGGATTTTCATCTGCAATCGGCGCATGACGATGGCAAAATGCCCGCGCTGTTTAAACACATTGACCCGGAAACGAATATCGTCATTGAGTGCGTAACTGGTGTCACAAGACCCGGTTTTGAACAGGCTGCCCAAAAGCCGGGAATTACTGCCAATGAGATGCAAGGCCAAATGCTCCATCTGAAACGGGGTGAGTTCGCGGATCCCAAACTCACCATGTACCGGCATCAGTTTGCCAAAGCTTTCAACCTGCAAGGGACGACCAACCGTAAACACAAGATCCGAGATACCGTCGGTGGTATTCAGCATTGTCCATAAAATATTGTCGAAATCAATCTGGCGCATCACTGGGGATAGTTAATTAATCATCAAAATCATCTTCCGGAGGCTGGCTCAGGAATTGGCGGAATTTCTTCTTGCTGAGACATTTTTCGTAGGCTTCCTCTGCCGAGATAGTACCTTTTTGCAGTAGCGCCATAATGGCATCATCCAGCGGCTGGTTACCTTTGCGCTTACCAACCTCAATCATACCCGGTATCTGGTGGGTCTTGCCTTCGCGGATCAGGTTGGCTACCGCAGCATCTACCACCAGTATTTCGAGGCAGGCTACCCGCCCCGGGGTGTCCACCCGGCGGAACAGGTTTTGGGCCACCACTCCCTTCATCGATTCCGAGAGGGTCGTACGAATTTGCTCCTGCTGGTTAGTCGGAAATACATCAATCATTCGATCCACGGTCTTAGGCGCACTTGATGTATGCAAAGTGCCAAAGACCAGGTGACCGGTGGCCGCTGCAGTCAAGGCCAACTCGATGG
>CAZHRP010000064.1:0-12009 GCA_964535055.1 uncultured Chthoniobacteraceae bacterium | reverse complement strand
TGGCCAACGGTCATGCCTGGCAGATTGGCAAGGCCTTGCTCGAGCAGGCCATCAGCGAGGGTAGCGACTACCGGTTCGAAACGACGCTGGGCGGCAAAACGATCACCAAGCTGCTGGAGCAGGCAGCCCGCTCAGGGCATCGTCTGCATGTCTGGTTTTGCGGTCTTGCAAGTCCCGAGCTGCATATCCGGCGGGTGCGCAGTCGCGTCGCGCATGGCGGTCATGACATTCCTGAGGAAAAGATCTGCGAGCGATGGGAGACCAGCCGCGAGAACCTGGTGCGGTTGCTGCCGCTGATCGACCATTTACGGGTCTACGATAATTCGACCGATGGTGACCCGCATCAAGGAAAGCGTCCGCAACCGGTGCTCCTGCTGGAAATTTTAGACAGTAATATTACTGCTGTGGCAGACCTTGCTGCGATGCCCGAGTGGGCGCGTCCGCTCGTTGCTGCTGCCTACCGGTTGTTTCAAAGTCCCTGAGTGTCCCGGGTCATTCATTGAGCTGTGAGATGCGGAGTTCGCGAGACAGGGTTAAAACAACTCGCTTTGCTTGCCTTTGGGTTTGACGCCCAGCTTGTGGTAGGCAGGTTCGAGGGCGACGCGGCCCTGAGTGGTGCGCATGATATATCCGTGCATGATTAAGTATGGCTCATGGACATCCTCGATCGTCGATGCATCTTCACCGACCGCGACCGAGAGTGAATTGAGTCCAACCGGTCCGCCATTGAATTGGAGGACCAGAGTTTCAAGCAGCTTGCGGTCCATCTCATCGATTCCATCTGCGTCGATATCGAGCATGGCCAGCGCGCTAGCGGCTACTTCGCCGGTGATCAGGCCATCTGCTTTGACCTGGGCGTAGTCACGCACCCAGCGCAGCAGGTTATTGGCGATACGCGGGGTGCCGCGAGAGCGGTTGGCGACTTCCAGTGCACCAGCAGGCTCGATGGGGACTCGCAATAGCTCTGCACTGCGGATGACGATTTCCTGCAATTGGGAAGCCGGGTAGTGATCGAGCCGGCAATTCATGCCGAAGCGTGAACGCAGTGGCGCGCTTAGCATACCGGCTCGGGTGGTGGCACCGATCAGGGTAAACTTGGGCAGGTTTAACCTGACACTACGCGCGTTCGGCCCTTGGTCGATGACAATATCCAGTCGCAGGTCCTCCATGGCAGGGTACAGGTACTCTTCGATCACCGGCTGCAGGCGGTGAATTTCGTCGATGAAAAGAACCTCACCACGTTCCAGGATTGTCAGCAAGCCGGCCAGGTCACCGGGTTTTTCGATTGTCGGTCCGCTGGTACATTTGATCTCGCTGCCCATAGCTTTGGCCAGAATGTGGGCAAGCGTGGTTTTGCCTAATCCCGGCGGACCACTCAGCAGGATATGTTCGAGCACATCGTCGCGTTGCCGGGCAGCGGTTACCATCAGCTCAAGTCGTTCCCTGACTTTAGCTTGCCCGGTAAACTCATCGAACTGAGCCGGTCGCAATGATAATTCAAACTCGCTATCCGGCGTATCGGCTGAATGGACTGATGGTTCATCGGGCATATAGGAATTATGCACAGTATCCGCAGGT
Organism: uncultured Chthoniobacteraceae bacterium; assembly: GCA_964535055.1. GTDB lineage: Bacteria > Verrucomicrobiota > Verrucomicrobiia > Chthoniobacterales > CAKUMP01 > CAYUDZ01. The sequence goes on along the minus strand of CAZHRP010000064.1, from coordinate 10,431 downwards.
TCTTGCAACTACGGGTGAAACGGATTCGGCAACCGTGTTGGATTGCGTCTTGCTGTCTTTATCACTATTCGGCATACTAAGCTGCGTGGAAGAAGCACCGCTCCAGCCAGTTGTAGAATTTTACTCACTCATCGGTTGGCCTCTTTGGCTGATTGTAATCGGGTCATTACTAAGCTTTGTGGCAGCGATCTGGCTGGTTATTGTCGCCTTTAAAGAGTCATTGGTCTGGGGGTTCTGTGTACTGCTGATTCCTTTTGCTGGCCTCATTTTTATCATTGCGCGCTGGCAGGTAGCCCAGAATGTGTTTCTATTTACCCTTTTTGCCTTCGCTTTGTTTGGCGGGGGAATTACTATGACTGCCCAGAAACTTTCGGCTGATAACCCGGAGTTGCAGGAGTTCATTCAGAAGTATGAGGAGCAATTCAATGCCCAGCTGGAGGATGCCGAAGAACAAGCAGATCAGGCAGAAGGAGGATTGCCAGAGCCAACCCCAATCGATGTGCTGACGGAACAGGGACTAAAAGAAATGCAAAGCAGGCTGAACCAGGAGGCAGCCGAATTACGCCAGCGTAAAGCAGAGCTTAATCCGGATGATCAAGAAGCCGTCACACAACTAACCAGTGAGATTCTCGAATACAATAGCAGGTTGGAGGAATTCCAAACAGCCCGGGAAAAATTTCGCAGTGGCCAGGTCACCCCGATCGGGGCAGTTGAAGTCCCCTGAAAGCTGCTAACGCAGCATGGCCAGCACCGGTTCCGGCCACACGCCGAAGACCAAAATTAATGTGCAAAGTACTCCGATAGTTACTTTGGAGAGTGGAGTCACCTGAATGGCATCCTGTTTGTCTGCTGGCTGCCAGTACATGGCGCGAACAACTTTCAGATAATAGTAAAAACCGGCACCAACGGCCAATACCCCGATTCCGACCAACACCCACAATTGTTCGCGGATCGCAGCCGCAAAGACGAATAGTTTGCCAACAAATCCAATCGTAAATGGCAGACCTGCAAGTGACACCATAGCGATGAGCATGGTGAAAGCCAGGAACGGTGAACGATCCTTGAGTCCCCTGAAGCTGGCAATATCATCACTGCCAGTATTGCGGGCCACCAGGATCATGACCAGAAAGCCAAGCAGTGTCATCAACAGGTAACCGGCCAGGTACACAGCAGCTGCACGACCTGACATGGCAGCAACTGCCATCAGCAAAAACCCGGCATGGGCGATACTCGAGTAGGCCAGCAAGCGTTTCAGGTTATTTTGGGGCAGAGCGGCAAGATTGCCAAACAGCAGAGTCAAAGCCGCGAGGATAGCGACCACCGCAGTAACTTTGGTGTATACCGAGGGAACTACCGAAAATAATTCCAACACCCGGATCAGCACCACAAAGCCGGCTGCTTTTGAGCCGACTGACAGGAAGGCCGTAATTGGTGTTGGAGCTCCCTGGTAAACATCCGGCACCCAAATGTGAAAGGGAAAAGCAGCAACTTTGAAGGCCAGCCCAACCAATACCAGCAGCAACCCGAATAACAGCGGTAGCTCCAGCACCTGACCACTGGCAAGCACTTGCGAGATCAGCTCGAACTTTGTTTGCCCGGTCACTCCATAGATCCAGGTGATACCGAAGACCATGAAGCCGGTAGACAAGGCCCCCAGGATCAAATACTTGACCCCTGCTTCCAGGCTCATGGTATTGCGCCGCATATAACCGACCAGGATATAAAACCCGATCGTTACCAGCTCGAGTGATACAAATACCATTATGAAATCGACGGCTGAAGCCATCCACATCAGTCCGGCGCAAACAATGACGGGTAGCGCAGTAAATTCTGCAAACCCTGCCGGGTTATCCGGCCCCGAGGTGGCGTCGGTCAATGTCTTGCGGTACTCGATCGACATGACCAGCACGACAATTGTGGTCAGCAGTGCAAAGCGCTTAAAGAATAGTGCTAGAAAATCAGCCGAGTAAAAGCTCCACAACCCCTCAGTGATAGGGCCTGCAGGTGGTTCGCGGACGAAAAAGCTGATCACGAAGACGATTGCCAGCCCGGAGATTCCCGACCAGGCAAAGACACGCTTATCCTTTTCGTCAATGAAAGCCTCAAGGATCAGCATGAACAAACCGAGGACCAGAACCGCAAATTCCAGGGCTAATGGATGAAATGGAAATGGTAGCATGGTACGTTCAGGATTTTATTTGAGGGCAGCTAGCAGGATTTCAACCGGCTGCGCCAGCAGGTTGGTCAATAAGGCAGGGTAAAACCCTGTGATCAGCAGGATGGCCAGCATGGTTGCGACTGGTAGGCGTACGGCAATTGATGTGCGCGTGACAGAAGTGCAACGGGAGGCAGTTTCACCCATGAATACTGCCCGGTAAGCACGCAGCATGTAGACTGCCGAAATAACCAGCCCGGAAAGTGCAAATATCGTGGCAATTTGGGTGGCGCTCCATTCAACTCCGGCCAGCCCGGCACTGAAGGCACCAAAAAAGATCAGCAGCTCGGCAGGGAAACCAATGAACCCTGGCAGGCCGATGGAAGCAAACGCCGCCATGCCAAAGGCCAAGCCTAAAAATGGCGCCCGCTTGGCCAGGCCACCCAGTTCCGCAAACTCGAGGGTTGCTGTGGAGCGCCTGATCTCACCACAAATGGCGAACAGCGTAGCGATGGTCAAGCCATGTGCAAAGAGCATTAGCGACGTGCCGGTAGCGCCCAGATCGTTGAACGCGGCAATGCCCAGAAACGCATATCCCATGTGCATGACGCTTGAGTAGCCCAGCATGAAATCGAGGCTCTTTTGTGCAATCGTCACCAGCCCGACATACACAATATTGCAGACCAGCAAAATCAGCAGCAGGTTCAGGTATTGCTCTGCTCCGGTTGGCAGCAATGGCAGCGCCAGACGCAGCAGACCATACAGCCCGAATTTTTTTAGTATCCCGGCATGCAGCATGGCAACTGGTGTCGGGGCACTGGCATAAGCGAGCGGGGCCCAGGTATGGAAAGGAAACAGGGAAACCAGAATGCCAAATCCAATCAGCAAGAGCAGGAAGATCGCTCCCTGCTCGGAATTGGGAATGACCGAGCCAGGCATGGCCAGTAATTTCGGTATACTAAAAGTTCGTAGATCTTGCGGCAGGTTGTAATAAAGGGCCAGCAGGCCGACCAACAGCACGATACTACCCAGTGCCAGGTAAATGGTAATTTTCCAGGCAGCGGAGCGCTTGTCTCCATGCCCCCAGATTCCAATCAAGAGGAATGTCGGAATCAGGGCGAGTTCGTGGAAGATGTAAAAGAACAGGATATCGGTAGCGGCAAATGCACCCAGGGCACCAGCAGCTATGAATAACAGGCCGGCATAGTACGAATTCTCGGAGTGCTCGATCCTGGGCGCCACACACACCGCTGCCAGTGTGACTATGGCAGTCAGCACAATCAGCATCAGGCTGAGTCCGTCGATACCAATAGCAAAGTTGATTTTGAGGTCAGGAATGACCGGCCAGGCTAGCTGAAACTGGTAGCCGCCGACGTTGCTATCGTAGGCGACAGCCAGGACGATTGCCAGCACCAGCCCCATTGCAGATGCGCCCAGGGCAGTCCGTCGGGCCGGTGCGCCAGCCAGAATAGCGAAGGCTGTTACCAGCGGAATCAGGATCACAAATAATAACAGGTAGCTCACGGGATCAGGTCAGCGGAAAAGGGTTAAATACAACATTACTATCAGCCCGACTGAAAATATCAGTGCATAAACTTGCAGGCTGCCAAGCTGGATGAAGCGCATCACATAGCCAGTGCCCCAAGTCAGACCACTGAGACCACGGATAATCAGTCCGTCTAAAATCCACTTATCAATCCAGGCCGCCATCTTGGCTGCACCGTCATGGACCCGGTGAACCAGCAGGTTATAAATATCATCAATATAAAATTTGTTTTTGAAGATGGGAATGAGTACCGGATCTTTGTCGACTCTGCGGTAGACCAGGAATGCCAATCCAGCACCAATAAAAAATGCCGCTATAGCTATTGCATAAAACCAGCCGGGAGGATGCGGGTAATCGGGGTACTCATATAGCCATTTGATGACCGGTTTGTAGCCGCCAATAATTGAGAGAACAGCCAGTATCACCAATGGCACTGTCATGATCGCTGGTGACTCCCCTGCGGTCTGCGCATCTTCGGAGCGAGGTTTGCCAAAAAACACAATCAGGAACAGGCGCACCATGTAATAGGCAGTCAGTACGGCTGTGAGCCATGCGACCCAGAATAGAAGCTGGTTTTGAGCGAAAGCGTAGGCCAGAATGGCATCCTTTGAAAAGAATCCGCTCAGCCCGGGGAACCCGGTGAGTGCCAATGTCGCAATCAGGAAAGTGATGAAGGTGATCGGCATCTTGTTTTTTAGTCCGCCCATTTTCCAGATATTCTGCTGATGGTGCAGGGCGGTAATGATGGAGCCGGCTCCCAGGAACAGCAATGCTTTGAAAAAGGCGTGGGTAAATAAGTGAAACATGGCAGCAGTCGATGCCAGTAGACCAACCGCCATCACCATGTAGCCGAGTTGTGAGATCGTCGAATAGGCCAGCACTTTTTTAATGTCATCCTGCTGGGTAGCCATCAGTGCTGCCAGCAGCAAGGTGATAGCGCCGACATAGGCAATTACCAGCTGTGCTACCGGTGCGGCTGCCACCAGGAAATCAACTCGCACCATCATGTAGATACCGGCTGCCACCATAGTGGCGGCATGGATCAGCGCCGATGCCGGAGTAGGGCCTTCCATGGCATCCGGCAGCCAGACGTGCAACGGGAATTGGGCCGACTTGCCGATAGCTCCGCAAAAAATCAGGATAACCGCAAGATCCAGCATGAAGCCGCCCGACTCCAGGCTTTGCATGGCGGCTTGCAGATCAGCAAAAACAAATGTGCCAGCAGCCAGCCAAACCATAAGGATCCCGAGCATGAAGCCGAAGTCGCCGATCCGGTTGACAACGAATGCTTTCTGGGCGGCGCCCGCAGCCGCCGGTTTGGTGAACCAGTGCCCGATCATCAGGTATGAGGAAAACCCGACCAGCTCCCAGAACAGAAACATCATCACCAGGTTATCAGCCAGCACGATTCCCAGCATCGAGAAAAGAAACAGCGACAAACCGGCAAAGTAGCGGGACTTGGCCTTATCTTCATGCATGTATCCCAGCGAAAATAACTGCACCAGCAAGGCAACCCCGGTCACCAGCAATAGCATTGCCTTGGCCAGGTCATCAGTCAGCAGGCTGATAGCCACCGTGAAACCGCTGCCGGTTTGTAGCCAGGTAAACGCCGGTGCTGGCTGTGTTTCAGACGCAAAGACCAGTATCGATGCGCCAAAGGATATTGCATTGCCGGCAATGGCCAGATAAGCACTGAGACGGTGCATCCGCATGGTCGCCAGCAAAATAATTGCTGCGGCTAACAGAGGTGCCAAAAGTATAATCCAGGGAAGCATTGTCGGAAGGGTCAAAATTTCAGGCTCTTGATGTCATCGATATGCACAGTCTGACGTCGGCGGAACAAAGCAACGATGATGGCCAGTCCGACGGCAACCTCAGCCGCCGCGACGGTGATAATAAAAAAGACGAAGACCTGGGCATTGTAATCAGGCAGGCCGTCAACGCCTGTGTTAAAGCGGGAAAATGCGATCAATGACAGATTCGCGGCATTCAGCATCAGCTCCAGCCCCATGAAAATGATAATCAAATTTCGCCGCAGGAGCACTCCTGCAAGGCCGATTGAGAACAGCAGGGCGCTGACAATCAGGTAATCGTTGAGCGAAACTTCGGACATCTATTTCAGCTCCTTTTTGCTCAGGATGATCACCCCGATCGTCGCCACCAGCACCAGCGCACCGATGATCTGAAGCTGCAGATTATAATCGGTGAACAGGGTAAAGCCGATCTCGCGGGTATCGTTCACCTCCTCAGTCAGGGCCGGCATGCCCCGGGAGCCGGCCGGCATCGCAGCGATCACTTTTATTGCTATAAAGGCAAAGCCGGCAGCCACCAGCCCTCCACCCAACATACTAAACCAATTGATCTTACGGGCTTTTTCAGTTTTCAGGTCGAGCAGCATGATGATGAATAGAAACAACACCATCACCGCGCCCGCGTAGACCAGAATCTGAATGATGCCTAGGAAATAAGCATCTAATGAAATAAATAGCGCCGCTAATCCAACGAAGGATACTACCAGGCTCATGGCACTGGATACCGGATTGCGCAACAGGATAACCAGCAGCGCAAATACCAGTAGCAAAGCAGAAAATGTCCAAAATAATACTGGCGGCACGGTTAGATGAAATTCCTGGTTGTTATCATTCCTTGTGGCTTAGCTTAAGCAGCTTTGAATGAAACCTGATTTCAGGTTAGCGTGCAATACGAAAGATATTCGGGCGGGCGACTATTTACGCTCGTTCCATTTTATCACCAAGCCCTCTTTGACCCCGCCGATATCGTACAGTTTTTGCTTATCGTGTACCATATCGGCACGGCTCAGGCCGGTAATTGAATAGTCCTTGCGTAAGAAGATCGCCTGCTCGGGGCAAACTTCCTCGCATAGCCCGCAATAAATGCACCTGACCATGTCGATGTCGAACTCTTCAGGAAATTTTTCGACCTTGGCCCATTTCGAATCTTCGTCTAACTCGCCCGGCTTGATGGTGATCGCTCGTGGCGGGCAGATAAACTCGCAGAGTTGACAAGCCACGCAGCGTTCGCGGCCTACCTCGTCTTTAACCAATGCCGGTGCCCCACGGTAATGCTCGGGCATGTGCTGGTCCCACTTTTCTTCCGGGTACTGCATCGTGACCTTGGATTTACCAAAGAGCGTAGTGAAGAAATGTTTGATCGTGATCAGCAGTCCACCAAAAATTGCCGGCAGGTAAATTTTCTCGCCGAAGTTCAGGTCTGGTCGTTTAACTGTATAAGCCATTATTATTTATACGTGTAGTCAGGCAATGTGGTTTGTTAATTGGCGGTTGGCAAATAAGCCAGCAGGATGGCGGTAATGAAGATATTGACGAAGGCAATTTCGAAAATGTAGACCCAGCCGAGTTTCATCAGCTGGTCGAAGCGCCTGCCCCATCATCGGCGGCATGGCGATGGCGGTGTCGAACTCCAACCACCCGCCCTGGATCTTCTCCACCAGGTCCTCGGCACCGACGAAGTCCGCGCCGGCCTCTTCGGCCTCCTTCTCCTTCTCGCCCTTGGCGAAAACGACGACGCGGACGTCCTTGCCGATACCGTGTGGCAGCACGATGGCGCCCCGCACCATCTGATCTGCATGGCGCGGGTTGACGCCGAGGCGCACCGCTAGATCCACCGTCTCGTCGAACTTCGCGTACTTGGCCTTCTTGACGAGCTGAATCGCCTCTTCGACCGAGTAGCGCTGGGTCCGATCGAACGCGGAGCGAGCGGCCTCCTTCTTCTTTGGTATCTTTCTGGGCATCTCCTCCTCACCGGGAGTCCTGGACTGCCGGGCTCCCTCCCACGATGCGGCGCGTCCTCGCTGCGCCGTCGTGGTCACTGAACGAAACTCGATGCTCCTCCACGAGCTGTCGGCCGTTGCCTGCGACGTCGTCCGCGAGCGCGCGCTCGGCGTGGTCGCGGGTCGATCGCCCTTCCACCAGGGGGGCCCTCGTCCCCGCGCCCGCGCCGCGGCGTGGCTCACGCCGCGGTCGGCAGCGACCGGTTACCGGTCCGACACCTCGATGCCCATGGACCTCGCGGTTCCGCGGATCGTGGCAATGGCAGCCTCGATGCTCGCCGCCGTCAGATCGGGCGTCTTGAGCTTCGCGATCTCCTCGACCTGGGCCATGGTGACCTTGCCGACCTTGTTCCGGTTTGGCTCGCCGGAGCCCTTCTCGAGACCCGCCGCCTTCTTCAGGAGCACGCTCGCGGGGGGCGTCTTCGTGATGAAGGTGAACGTACGATCCGCGAAGATCGTGATCACGACGGGGATGATCATGCCCTCTTCCGACCGGGTCCGGGCGTTGAAGGCCTTGCAGAACTCCATGATGTTGACGCCGTGCTGGCCCAATGCCGGGCCCACCGGCGGCGACGGGTTGGCCTCACCTGCCGGAATCTGCAGCTTGACCTGGCCCATGATCTTCTTCATGAGAACTACCTCACACTGCTCGCTCAGCCGTCGCAGCCACGGCGGTCGTCACGTCTTCTCTACCTGCACGAAGTCGAGCTCCACCGGAGTGGGCCGACCGAAGATGCTCACCTTGACCCGGACCTTCTGCTTCTCCGGCCGCACCTCGTCGATGGTGCCGGTGAAGTTGGCGAAGGGCCCGTCGATGACCCGCACGCCGTCTCCTTCCTGGAAGATCATGCGAGGCTTCGGCTTGACGGCGCCCTCGGCCATCTGCTGGGTCACGCGCTTGATCTGCTCCTCGGGGACCGCCGCCGGGGTCTGGTGCCCGATGAAGCTCGCCACCTTGGGCGTGGACTTGACGAGGTGCCAGGACCCCTCGTTCAGGTCCATCTGCACGAAGATGTACCCGGGATAGAATTTTCGAGACGAGGTGCGCTTCTGGCCCCGGACGATCTCGACGACGTTCTCGGTGGGGATCAGGATCTCACCGAAGGACTCCTCCTGCCCACCGGCCTTGATCCTCTCCTGCAAGGCCGCTTTGACCTTGTTCTCATACCCCGAGTACGTTTGGATGACATACCACTTCATGGCCATCAGCGCTCCCTGCGGGGCCCCTGGCCCCGGGCGCACGCCGCCCCCTTCGAGCTACCGATAGAAGATCCCCGTCAGAGTCGACCAGAACGCGTCGAACAACCCGAGGATGATCGCCGCAATTGCCGTCGCCACGATGACCGTGACGGTGAAAGCCGACAGCTCCTTGCGCGTCGGCCACGTGACCTTCGACAGCTCCGTTGCGATCTCCTTGGCGAGCATGTTCAGCCGCGGATGACGCCAGCCGTAGATGGTCGCTCCACCTGCGATGGCTACCGCGATGCCGGCCACGACCAAGTCATTCGACGCGAAGATCAGCGTCCAGACGGCGCCGATGATCTTGATCAGCAAGTAGGTCAGCACGAATCCGGCGAGAAAGAAGCCGAAGTGCACGTAACGTGTCAGGCCGATTGCCGTCGGGGCTGCTTGGTTCTTGGCGGCCATTGTCCTGATCTCCGGCTGTATCTCTCGTTAGCAGGGGTGGAGGGACTCGAACCCCCAACCTATGGATTTGGAATCCACCGCTCTACCAATTCGAGCTACACCCCTTTCGGCCGGGCCCCCCTCGCGGAGAGCCCAGGCGCTCCCTCACTTCGTCTCCCGGTGCAACGTGTGCTTGCGGTCATGCGGACAGTACTTCATGAGCTCGAGCTTGCCGGGAGTGTTCCGCTTGCTCTTCGTCGTCGAGTAGTTCCGGTTCTTGCACGTCTTGCACTCGAGCGTGACCTTGACTCTGATTCCCTTGGCCATGTCGGCTCCTCGTCTCGCTCGTCCTCGAAGGACCCTACTCGATGATCTCGGTGACGACGCCGGCGCCAACCGTGCGACCGCCCTCGCGGATCGCGAAGTTGAGCCCCTTCTCCATCGCCACCGGGCTGATCAGCTCCACGTTCATGTCCACGTGGTCGCCCGGCATGACCATCTTCACGCCTTCGGGCAGCTGGATCGTCCCAGTCACGTCCGTCGTGCGAACGTAGAACTGCGGCCGGTAGTTCGTGAAGAACGGAGTGTGGCGTCCACCCTCGTCCTTCTTCAACACGTACACCTCGGCCAGGAACTTCTTGTGCGGCGTGATGCTCTTCGGCTTCGCGAGCACCATCCCGCGGTAGATCTCGTCCTTGTCCACGCCCCGCAGCAGCACGCCGATGTTGTCGCCTGCGATGCCCTCGTCGAGCAGCTTGCGGAACATCTCCACGCCCGTCGCCACCGTCTTGCGCGTCTCCTCGAAGCCGACCAGCTCCACCTCGTCGCCAACCAACACCTTGCCGCGCTCCACGCGACCCGTCGCCACCGTCCCCCGCCCCTTGATCGAGAACACGTCCTCGATGGGCATCAGGAACGGCTTGTCGACCTCGCGAACAGGCTCCGGAATCCACGTGTCCGCAGCCTTCATCAGCTCCTCGATCGCGCCCTTGCCCATCGGGCCTTCGTCGCCCTGCATCGCCTTGAGCGCGGAGCCTCGGACGACAGGCGTCTCGTCGCCGTCGAACTCGTACTTCGACAGCAGCTCCCGCACCTCCAGCTCCACCAGGTCCAAGAGCTCCTCGTCCTCGACGATGTCCACCTTGTTCATGAACACTACGATCTTCGGTACCCCGACCTGACGCGCCAGCAGCACGTGCTCCGCCGTCTGCGGCATCTTGCCGTCGTCGGACGCCACGACCAGGATCGCGCCGTCCATCTGCGCCGCGCCCGTGATCATGTTCTTGATGTAGT
>CAZHRP010000063.1:3237-12010 GCA_964535055.1 uncultured Chthoniobacteraceae bacterium | reverse complement strand
TCGATGGGGACTGAAGGGATGAAGTACTCGCTGGTTTCGCGTGAGGTGATTGCCGATTCGGTTGAGACTGTGGTAGGCTGCGAAGGTTTTGACGGCCTGGTAGCGATCGGTGGCTGCGATAAAAATATGCCGGGCTGCATGATGGCGATTGCGCGGCTCAATCGCCCGGCGGTTTTCGTTTATGGGGGAACGATTTTGCCGGGCTGTATCAGCGGTCAGCTGGCGGCCAAGAAGTTGGGTAAGCAGCGGGCCGCAGCAGTGGCCGACCGCAATTTGGATATTGTTTCGGTGTTTGAGGCAGTTGGTGCCCATGCGAAAGGTTACCTTGATGACAAGCAGCTGGAGATGATTGAAGAAACAGCGATTCCCGGCGCTGGTTCTTGCGGCGGGATGTATACCGCCAACACGATGGCGTCGGCGATCGAAGCGCTCGGGATGAGCCTGCCTGACAGCTCGGCACAGAATGCAATTTCACCGGCAAAAATGAAGGATGCGCGTAGTGCTGGAGCGGCGGTATTGAACCTACTTAAGCTTGGGATTACGCCGAGTGACATCATGACCAGGAAAGCGTTCGAAAATGCGATCACCGTGGTGATGGCATTGGGTGGCTCGACCAATGCCGTACTGCACCTGCTGGCCATCGCGCACTGTATGGGAGTGAAGTTGACACTGGATGATTTTACACGTATCGGGAAGCGTACACCGGTGCTGTGCGATCTGAAGCCGAGTGGCCGTTTCCTGATGAGCGAGCTGGTGGCGATTGGCGGGATTCAGCCGCTGATGAAGATGCTGCTCAATGCCGGATTGCTGCATGGGGACTGCTTGACGGTGACCGGCGGGACATTGAAGCAAAACCTCAGCAAGGTCAAAGGCTCTTACCCTAAAGGTCAGGAAATTGTTAAAACTTTACGCAACCCGATCAAAAAGGACGGGCACTTAGTGATTCTGCGTGGCAACCTGGCTCCGGAGGGTGCGGTGGCCAAGATTTCCGGCAAGGAAGGGTTGGAATTTTCTGGCACAGCGATCGTCTTCGAGAGTGAAGAGAAGGCGCTGGCGGCGATCCTCAGGGGCAAGGTCAAAGCCGGGCATGTGGTGGTGATCCGCTATGAGGGACCGCAGGGTGGCCCGGGAATGCGTGAAATGCTCTCGCCGACCTCGGCCATCATGGGTAAGGGACTGGGCAAAGAAGTGGCACTGATTACTGACGGTCGTTTTTCCGGCGGCAGCCATGGCTTTGTGGTTGGTCATGTGACTCCCGAGGCCTATTGTGGCGGGCCGTTGGCGATCGTCCAGAATGGCGACACAATCACAATCAATGCCAGCAAGCGGACGTTGGACTTAAAATTGACCAAGAAGGAAATTGCCGCGCGCTTGGAGAAATGGCAGCAGCCGAAGCCGGGTTACAGCCGTGGGGTACTGGCCAAATATGCCAGGTCGGTGGCCTCGGCGTCACAGGGTGCGGTAACAGATTTGTAGTGGAGGACGGATTTGACGAACGCAGAGCCGCAAGGTCGCTAAGGCACGAGGAAGAGAACTAAACAGGGTTGCAGGATTAGCAGGAGTAACAGGATTCTCTTGGTGATCCTTCGAGTTCTTCATCTGCTTCGTGGTAGAGAAAAATCGTTAGGAGTAAGCCACCATGACACTTGACCAGGGAATATTGTTTGCACTGCTGCTGGTCGTCTTCGGGCTATTGATCTGGGGACGCTGGCGGTATGACCTAGTGGCGTTTGGTGCCCTACTGGTTGCTTTGATAGCTGGTGTGGTACCCAGGGCGGATGCATTTTCCGGCTTTGGTCATCCGGCTACTGTTATTATTGCCATCGTCCTGATTGTCAGCCGTGGTCTTTCGAACTCGGGGGTGATCGAGTGGCTGGCGCGGCAGGTCATCGACTCATCGCGCAAGCTGTCTGCGCACATTGGCATCATGTCGACCCTGGCCGCGACACTCTCGGCGGTGATGAATAATGTAGCGGCGCTGGCGCTTTTGATGCCGGTCGACCTGCAGGCTGCAGCGAAAGCAGGTCGCAGTCCGTCGCTGTCGTTGATGGCATTATCGTTTGCCTCGATCCTGGGAGGCATGGTTACGCTAATCGGGACGCCGCCGAATATTGTTATCGCCGAGTTTCGCAATGATGCCTTCGGTGAATCATTTAAGATGTTTGACTTCGCACCGGTCGGGATCGCGTGTGCGGCGGTCGGGGTTGCTTATGTGGCATTGATTGGCTGGCGGCTGTTGCCGGCCGGTCGTAAATCCGGAATGAGTGACAGCGAAAGCTTTGACCTGGACGACTATGTCGCTGAAGTCAGAGTCTCGGAAGGATCCAAGATTATCGGGCAAAGAGTCCGGGATCTGGATGAAGCAACGGCAGCGGTTGATATTGAAATCATTGGCTTGATCCGCAATGGTAAACGGTTCCCCGGGCTGGCCCGGGTGATTGAAATTGAGGCTGGTGACATACTGGTCATCGAGGCGACACCGGGCAGCCTGGAAGAAGCGCTGGGGACGCTTAAGCTGGAGTATGTCACCACCGGTAGCAAATCCTTTGAAAAAGAGGATCTCGCATTTGCCGAGGTCGTGGTCACGGAAACCTCGAGTCTGGTGATGCGATCGGCTGCCAAAGCACGGCTACAGTACCGCTATGGTGTGGCACTGGTTGGAGTTTCACGTAAAGGCAAGCGGTTTCGAGAAAATCTGCACAAACTGATTCTGCAGCCCGGAGATGTCTTACTGCTACTCGGTCCTGATGAACGGCTAAGCGATACTACCGTACGCCTCGGTGTGCTGCCGCTGGCTGATCGTGGGCAGCGGGTCATTCAACGTGATAAAGCACTGGTTGCAGTAGGTGCCTTTGCGGCAGCGATCGTTGGTGCCTCGTTAGGCGTGGTGTATTTGCCGGTTGCGCTCGGGATGGTGGCTGCCCTGTATGTATTTCTCAATATCGTGCCGCTGCGTGAACTCTACGATTCGGTTGAGTGGTCGGTGATTATTTTGCTTGGATCTTTGATTCCGATCGGCAGTGCGCTGGAGTCGACCGGTGGTGCAACATTGATTGCTGACGGCCTGTTGCAGCTGTCTGCCGGATTGCCGGCTGCCGCGGTTCTGGCGTTGCTGGTTATCGTGACTATGACGCTCTCTGACATCATGAATAATACGGCCACGGCAGTCATGGCAGCGCCGGTTGCAGTCGAAATTGCAGATCGCCTTAAGGTGAATCCCGATGCTTTTCTGATGGGGGTAGCGGTGGCGGCATCGTGCGCTTTCCTGACTCCGATCGGGCATAAAAACAACACCCTGATTATGGGGCCTGGCGGGTACCGGTTTGGAGATTACTGGCGGATGGGCCTACCGCTGGAAATCCTGATTGTCATCGTCTCGGTTCCAGCAATTTTGATTGTCTGGCCGCTGTAGATCAGTCCCGCAGTTCTGATGCTCTGGATTTAGTTACAATGTTGTAATTATTTTTAGTTTGCCGACTTTCTAAAACCAGGCTAATTCAACACCATAAAAATTGCTAATGTATTGAATCTATCTGTTGCTATCGTGCTGACGTTCGGTCTGACTTCCTGCGACATCACCACTTATGAGACAGCTGGGTATGCGCCATCCCGCTCTTACAGCCCGGCTCCGGCACCAGTTTATGGTTATGCGCCGCCGTCGCCCTATTACCAGACCGGCTACTATCCTTACCAGGCGGTGCCGAACAACCAGACGTCGCAGGACCGTAACCGGCACGTCTACAAGATCGGCAAACAAATTGGCCGGGACGATTACTATGCCGGGCGCAAGAAATCCTATGGTAAGCACAGTGCTTTGTATGACCGTTATACCGAAGAAGCCTTCAAGCAGGGATTTTATGCCGGTTACGAGAATGCTCGCGAACGGGATAAGCGGCGGAACTGATTGGGGACAACAATCGGGTTAAGGTAGTTAGCTAATCTGCGATTAGGATTACGATTGCGATTGGACGTTTACATTCTGTATGGGTAGGGGAGGTGAAAGGCGTCGCGGATGTGGACTGGCTGCGGTTCATCGAGGACGACTTCGACGATATCGAAGCGGTAGACGACTTCCGGTTTATTAAGTTTGGTTAGCCATGACATGGCACCTATAGCGATTAGGTATTGCTTGCTGCGATCGACTGCTTCCCGTGGGCGGGTTCCATGTTCAGCGGTGCTGCGAGTCTTCACCTCGACGAAGACCAGCGTGTTTTCGGCGCGGTCGCGGCAGACGAGGTCGACCTCACCACCGCTACGGGCTCGATAGTTACGGTAAAGTATTTTAAAGCCATTGCGTTTCAGGAATGACGCGGCGATGCGTTCGCCGCGCTGACCGGTGGCAAGGTGGTCAGGAGTTGGCTTTTTAGTCCAGGGCCAATGTGAGCTGAGCCACCGGTGCAAAGCTTCGGCGATGGATAGGACATGGGCCATACTCGCGCAGCATATCACGGTGCTCACGGGTCGCATAGCCCTTATGGCGGGCAAAGCCATAGATCGGGAACTCTTTGTCGTAAGCGATCATGATGCGGTCGCGCGTGACCTTGGCTATGATACTTGCAGCGGCTATGCTCAGCGAGCGTCCATCACCGCCGACCAAGGCGGTCGAGGGGTGAGGGAAATTTGGTACCGGCAGGCCATCGATCAGGACATGCCCGGGTTGCAGGTTGAGTGTGTTCACCGCCATGCGCATTGCTTCGCGGGCAGCTTCAAGGATATTGATCCGATCAACAGTCGATGCATCGATTACTCCCTGACTGAAGTCGAAGCAACCGCCGGTGGCCACTAGCTGCGCATAAAGCTTCTCCCGCTGGATTGCGCTGAGCTTTTTTGAATCGTTGAGGCCGGCTGGAATTTTGGCAGGGTCCAGAACAACGGCGGCGGCTACTACCGGACCGGCCAGGCAGCCTCGACCTGCTTCATCTGCGCCGGCGATTACCTTGTGTCCAGAATCATAGAGCCGCTGTTCCTCTTCAAAGGTACAGGGCATCAGGAAATGCGATAGCGATTACTGGCGGGCGGCTTCTTTGACGGTCATCGCCTGTTTGCCGATCCGCTGGCGCAGATAGTGGAGTTTGGCGCGGCGCACTTTGCCCCGCTTCTCGATCTCTATCTTGGCAATCTTGGGAGAATGAACCGGGAATACCCGTTCGACGCCCTCGCCATAGGAGATGCGGCGAACGGTAAAGGCACGGTTGATGCCGGCACCACGCTGGGCAATGACAATACCGGAAAAGATCTGGATACGTTCTTTGTTACCCTCGACCACGCGCGCATGGACTTTGACGGTGTCACCGATATGAAAGTCAACGACTTCTGATTTCAGTTGTTCCGCTTCAATTTTGTCTATGACATTCATCTTATGAGACTCCGATTATTAATTATAAGCAGCATCAGCAGCTTAGCGCTTAGAAAACTGAAAGCGTTTGCGGGCACCTGGCTGCCCGGACTTTTTACGTTCTTTCATCCGCGGGTCACGGGTCAGCAAGCCGTGTTCACGTAGTGGTTCTTTGAGGGACTCATCAACGTCGAGTAGGGCGCGGGCAATCCCAAGGCAAGCAGCACCGGCTTGGCCGCTCATGCCGCCGCCCTTGGTCCGAATCGCGATATCAAAGTCTTTCACCCGGTTGGTTACATCGAGGGGCTCGAGTAACTTGTTTTGTGCCGACTCAGTGGAAAAATATTCGGAGAAGTCTTTACCGTTGACGGTGATCGTGCCGCTGCCTTCGCGCATGCGGACTGTCGCCACGGATGTTTTGCGGCGGCCTGTTGCTTCGTATTGCTGGGATTCTGCCATGGTACTTAAAAATTTAGAGAGTTATAGTTTCCGGTTCCTGAGCAGAGTGAGGGTGTTCTTCGCCGGGATAGACTTTGAGTTTCTTGTAGATGGCGCGTCCCAGCCGGTTATGTGGTATCATGCCGCGAACCGCGCTTTCAATGATCATTTCCGGGTGACGCTCGCGGCGTTTGCGGAAATTTTCCTCGTGGTGGCCGCCGGGATAGCTGCGGTAAACTTTCTGATCGGTCTTGCGTCCGGTCACCCGCACCTGATCGGCATTGATCACGATGACAAAGTCGCCATTATCTATGTTTGGAGTAAAGGTTGGCTTGTCCTTGCCACGCAGGATGCGTGCGGCGCGTTCGGCGAGGTGGCCGAGAACTTGATCCTTTGCGTCGATCACGTACCACTTCCTGTCGATATCTTCTGCTTTTAGTGCGAGCGTTGCCATTATCTATACTCCTGATGAATCATTAGAAAAAGAGCGCGCAAGTTAGCGGATCGCCGAGCTCTTGTCAACGATATTTTACAATACCCGGACAATTTTCTGATTTTCAGCTTAAATGGGTATTGCTACGAGGTGTTTTTTTGATCAAGTGAGCGCAATTCATCGCGCAACTCTGCGGCCCTTTCGTAAGCCTCGTTTTCGATCGCGATATCCATCTCGCGCTGCAGTCGGTCAGTTTCGCTGAGCGGGCGATCCATGAGAAATTCGGCAGCCCATTCATCCAGCGAGGTTAATTCAGGGATGGTATCGGAATGCTCGCTTTCTGGATCCATATCATACGATTCAAGGATGCGTCGCCGGCCTTCTGAAATAATCTCCATGGCTGCCCCCATATTTTCGCGATCGGCGGCAAGTGCAGCTCTTGCGCGGGTATTGACCATTATTACATATGGGCGAAACTGCGTGAGCGAGCTGGCAGCCTCATCATCTTCTGCATAAGCTTCGACAAATTCGAACATTGCCAAATTACGGTTAGTGTCGCGAACTACCAGTTCAAATTCTTCTAAATGCAACAAACTGACATAGCGATGATAGAACTGGATACCTTCGGCCTGCAGTTCGGAGCAGTCATCCGGGGAGAGGACAAAAGAACCACCGGACTTTTCCATACTGTCTTTGTAATATTCGAGCATGGATTCGAAACCGTGGGGTGAGCGACCATCCGGGCGGCCGTCGAGTTCCATCTGGATGATTCCGAGGTCTAGGCGAACCTGCAGTTTGCGGGCACCATCGGCGGCGCGGATAATTCTGGCCTGCAAGCTGCCGGGCTCATGCGGCCAGCTTTCCAGGATTTCTGTCATATCCAGATGCATAACTTAGAATCAACTCGGGGATAGTGATTTGTCAACGGCAGGTCTGTTAAAGTGGCTGCGAGTGGTATCCTAACTTGACGCCACTCCATGCTACGCATAATTTCACAGCGCCTCGAAGGGCAATCATCGATAACCAACTAGTTAGAAAGTAGAATAAAAATGACAAAATTAGCAATCAATGGATTTGGACGAATTGGACGCCTGGTATTTCGTGCCCTGGTAGATAAGGGCCTGTTAGGCAGTGAGATTGAGGTGGTGGCCATCAACGACCTGGTGCCTGCTGACAACCTGGCTTACCTGTTGAAGTATGACTCTACCCAAGGGCGTTTTCAAGGCACGGTAGAAGCTCCGGACGAAGATACTTTAATCGTAAACGGTCACAGCATTAAATCGTACTCGATCAAGGAAGGACCGGCAGCCTTGCCCTGGGGTGAGCATGGAGTTGACATTGTAATCGAGTCCACCGGCTTATTTACCCAGGATGAAAAAGCCCAGGGGCACATAGATGCTGGAGCCAAGAAGGTGATCATCTCGGCACCCGGCAAGGGTGATGGAGTAAAAACGGTTGTCCTGGGTGTCAATGACGACGCCTTGGACAGTAGCCATAACATCATTTCCAATGCCAGTTGCACGACCAACTGCCTGGCCCCGATGACCAAGGTAGTACTCGAAAATTTTGGTATTGCCGAAGGCCTGATGACTACTGTGCACAGCTACACCGCAACCCAGAAAACCGTTGACGGACCGAGCCGTAAGGATTGGAAAGGTGGCCGTTCTGCAGCGATCAATATCATACCTTCGACGACTGGTGCGGCCAAAGCCGTAGGATTAGTCCTACCGGAGGTGAAGGGTAAACTGACGGGCATGGCCTTCCGGGTGCCAACCCCGACTGTATCGGTAGTCGATCTGACGGTGAAGACTGAGAAAGCGACGAGCTATCAGGAAATCTGCGAAAAAATGAAAGCTGCAGCTGCAGGCCCGCTCAATGGAATCCTCGAGTACACGGAAGACGAAGTGGCATCGAGTGACTTTATCCATGATGCCCACAGTTCAATCTTTGATGCCGGTTCCGGGATAGAGTTGAATGAAAACTTCTTTAAGCTGATCAGCTGGTATGATAACGAGTGGGGTTATTCGAACCGTTGTGTTGAGCTGGCGCAGAAGGTAGCCGGCTTGATCTAATCAACCAGATTATTAAAGGGGAGCGATCAAGATGGCTAAAATGAGTGTGCGCGATGTCGACGTGGCAGGTAAACGTTGCCTGCTACGGGTTGATTTCAATGTTCCTCAAGACAAGGAAACCGGTGCGATTACCAATACTCAGCGGATTGTGGCAGCGTTGCCAACGCTTAATCATTTGCTGGAACAGGGTGCGTCATTGGTTCTGATGAGTCATCTTGGTCGTCCGAATGGTCAGCGGATTGAAAAGTTTACCCTGCGTCCGGTAGCGTTGAAGCTGGAGGAACTACTTGGCCGACCGGTGCAATTTTTAAATGACTGCGTTGGTTCGGAGGTAGAGGCGGCTTGTGCCGCGTTGCAACCGGGTGGGGTAATTCTGCTGGAAAACCTGCGTTTTCATATTGAAGAGGAAGGCAAAGCCAAGCAAGCGGATGGCTCAAAAGTTGTGGCGGACCCGGCAGCGGTAGCAGACTTTCATGCCAGCTTGACCAGGCTGGG
>CAZHRP010000063.1:0-3227 GCA_964535055.1 uncultured Chthoniobacteraceae bacterium | reverse complement strand
GGGTGATATTTATGTTAATGACGCATTTGGCACCGCGCATCGGGCTCATTCCAGCATGGTAGGAGTTGACTTGCCGCAACGGGTCGCAGGATTTCTCATGCAGAAGGAACTGGAGGCATTCAGCCAGGTTCTTGAGCAACCGAAGCGTCCGCTGTTGGCGATCCTGGGCGGGGCCAAAGTAGCTGATAAAATTCCACTGATTCGCAACCTGCTGGATCGTGCGGATGAACTTATCATAGGTGGTGGCATGGCTTATACCTTCAAGAAGGTAATTTCCGATATGCCGATTGGTGATAGCTTGTTTGACGATGAAGGAGCCAAACTGGTGCCTGAATTGATGGAAAAAGCGCAACGCCAGAATGTGGCTATTCATTTGCCGGTCGATTTCGTCAGTGCTGACGCGTTTGACCCGGAGGCAAATATTCAGCCTGCGGGTGATACCGATGGCATACCTGAGGGTTGGATGGGGTTGGACTGTGGCCCGATGACCACGCAACTATTTGATGATGTGGTAGCCCGCGCGGGTACTATCATCTGGAATGGTCCGGTCGGGGTGTTTGAGTTTGAACGTTTTGCCAATGGTACTAAGGCAATGGCTGCGGCGATTGCCAAGGCCACTGCAAACCGGGCAGTGACAGTTGTTGGTGGTGGTGATACGGCTACTGCGGCCAAGCAATTCGGAGTTGCGGACCAGGTGACTCATTGTTCCACTGGTGGCGGGGCTTCTCTGGAATTACTGGAAGGCAAAACACTGCCGGGAGTAGCTGCTTTATCTGACCAGCCAAAAGCCTGAATCAACCCCCAACTAATTACCATACCATGCGTAAAAAAATCATAGCAGCAAATTGGAAGATGAACATGACTCTGAACGAGACAGAGTCATTCGTGGAACATTTGTTGGTCGAAGTAGAAAATATAAACGAGATCGAAATGGTCGTTTGTCCCCCATTTACTGCGATTTCTAAACTTTCGGAGTTATTGAATGATGTCGGCAATGTGAAAGTCGGTGCGCAAAACGTCTATTTTGAGCAGGCTGGAGCCTTTACCGGGGAAGTTAGTACTTCGATGTTGCGCGAGTTATTTGTCCGTTACGTGATACTTGGGCATAGTGAAAGACGCACAATTTTCGGTGAAACTGACGAGCTGGTAAACAAGAAGTTGCGCGCTGTAAACGACGCGCAAATGAAGGCGATCGTATGTGTGGGGGAAACCCTTGAGGAAAGGGATGCCGGCAAAGTCGAACAAGTCCTGAAGACTCAGCTCACCGGATCGCTGCAAGGTGTGATAGGTGACGAATTAGCCGAAACAGTCATCGCTTACGAGCCGGTGTGGGCGATTGGTACCGGGCGTACTGCAAGTCCGGAGCAGGCCCAGGAGGCACACGCTTACATTCGTGAAGTGCTAACTGGCTTAGCCGACCCTGAGGTAGCTGCAAAAGTACGCATTCAGTATGGAGGCAGCGTCAAGCCTACCAATGCCGCTGAGTTGATGGTACAGGGTGACATTGATGGTGCGCTAGTTGGCGGCGCCAGCCTTGAGCCACGCAGCTTTGTGGAAATCATCCGTGCCACTGTGGATAGCCGCGGCTAGTTAGCTGCGCCAGGGAAATTCTAAAAATTCTTGAGAATCGAGTGCATTCCATGTTGCGATTGCTGCCTACTTGTGTGCACTTAAATAAGTATGCCATTAATTGGAAAGAAGAGAGTTGGGGTGCTGGGCCTGGGATTGATTGGCAGCCGTGTTGCTGCCAACCTGAGACATGCCGGATATCCGGTATTTGTCTGGAATCGTAGCCCGCGTCCGGAACCAAATTTCCTCGGTAGTATCGAGCAACTGGCACGCCAGTGCCAGGTGATCCAGATTTTTGTTTCAGATGATGCGGCGCTAACCGAGTGTATCGAAAAACTGAGCGAAGTAGTAACCGCAAAACATACGGTCTTGAATCATGCCACTGTTTCGCCGCAAGCAGCTGGATCTGCGGCAGAAACGATCAAAAATTGTGGCGCCAAGTTTTTAAACGCACCATTTACCGGCAGCAAAAAAGCCGCTGAAGATGCTTTGTTGGTTTATTATGTGGGCGGCCACCAAGGCGATTTAGATAGCGTGCGTAGCGTGCTCGAGGTGACATCGCGCAAGATCGTTTTCACCGGGAGTGTGGAGCATGCGGCAATCATCAAGGTGGTCACCAACATGATGAGTGGCGCGATCAATCAAATCCTTGCGGAAGCCCTGGCCTTAGCTACGGCCAACGGGGTCAGCGGTGATACATTTGCTGAAGCATTGGAGTGGAATGCCGCGCGTTCTGGAGTCAGTGATTTGAAATTGCAGAAAATGCTGAACAGCGATTATGACGTGCACTTTGCACTGCGCCACATGCTCAAAGATATTTCCTTCGGGCTTGATTTGGCAGATCAGCGTGGTTGGGAACTGCCGGTAACTAATGCTACGGCTGCATGTCTACTGGCTTCGGTGTCGCGGGGTGACGGGGATTTAGACTTTGCCGCTATTTATAAAAATTTTCAGATGCCGAGTGATCTTGAGCAGGAGACTGTTGATGTAATCGGCGAGCAGGATGAGGAAGCGGAACGTGATGTTGAGCAAGAGCAGGAGCTGGGAAAAGTTGTTCAAGAAGATGACGAGATGGAACCAGTGCCAGCTACTGAGATCGACGATCAGGTGGACGACCAGGATGAAGATGCTGCAGCAGATGAGACAACTGCAGTCGGGGATCTGGTAGCGGTCAGCCGAGAAGCTAAAGTGGAGGAAGTTAGCAAACCAGACGACGACGAAGGCGAAGAGAAAACTGTGGTGGAATCCGAAAGTCAGGAAACAGAAGTAGCGGAGCCAACAGAACATCAGGACACAGACGGTTATGAGGCTGAGCCAGAAAAACAGGCTGAGCCAGCAGCGACCAATGACCCACCGGCAGAGCAAATTGATGAACAGGAAGATGACACAGAACCTGAGATTCGTCTGGTGCCGCAAACTGCTGAGCAGATCCAGGCTGCTGCCCCGCAGGAACGCGCACAAGAACCGGACGATGAATATATACCACGTATTATTCTGCCTCCCCTGACGAAAGTATTTGACTCAGGTAAACCGTACAGTGGCGGTGGTACTAAGGATGATCCTGCCGATGAAGGCGCGCAATCAAGTCTGCCATTAGATGAAAATCAAGCTGTCGACGAGGCGCCGATGGCAACCACCAAGAGTACAGCCCCGCAGCC
>CAZHRP010000062.1:0-12022 GCA_964535055.1 uncultured Chthoniobacteraceae bacterium | reverse complement strand
GAGGTACGTACTGGATAAAGGGTTGGATAGTGGTACTGCTTTTGAAATTCTTTCGATCGATATCGCGGATGTTGATGTCGGCGAAAATATCGGTGCCAAACTACAGGCCGAGCAAGCCGAAGCGGACAAACGTGTAGCACAGGCTAAAGCTGAGGTCAGGCGTGCGGCTGCGGTAGCCTCTGAACAGGAAATGGTGGCGCGAACCCAGGAGATGCGTGCTAAGGTTGTGGAGGCTGAAGCACAAGTACCGATGGCGATGGCTGAAGCCTTCCGTTCGGGTAACCTTGGTGTGTTAGATTACATGCGCTATCGCAATATTCAGGCTGATACTTCTATGCGTAGCAATATTGCAGGAGATAGCGACGAGGGCGGTAGTGATGCCCGCTAGCGTTCCTGCTAAAAGCTAATGGAAGATTTATTCATAGCACTGGCATTGCTGGCATTCGCGTTATTTAACTGGGTATTCCAGAAAGGCGGGTTGCTCGATAAAATACGCGGGCGAGGTGCCGAGAATGAACCTGATCCTGATGAGGATCTCAGTGAGGAAGAGCGCCACCGCAAGTTCATGGAAGCCCTCGGCTTGCCGACAACTGAAGCGCCACCGCCGCCAATCGCAATCCCGGTAGAAGATCAGCCGCCGCCAGTACCAGAGCCGAAAGAAGCACAGACAGCAGCCAGTAAACCAGAGCAAAGGAAAGACGATGCCATCGACTACTACCAACAGACGGATGAGGATGAGTTTTCATGGGATCTCGCCGAGCAGCCAAATTTTGATTGGCAATCGAGTGACGCAACAGTAGCCGGTTTGCGCAACCGGATGGGCGCTGAAGACGCCGAAACCAGCCTGTCGAGGGAAGAGCGTGATGCATTAGCCAGGGTGGATTCACGCGGCGGAGTACAGCATGAGCGGCTGGGGAATGCGGACTATGCTTTTCACAAGGCAGAGGTCAGCAAGCTGAAAAAGATATTATTTAATGACCGGCAGGCCTTGCGCAGAGCAATCCTTGCCAAGGAGATTCTTGATCAACCAAGAGGCTTGCAAGAAATCCCCGGCCCGATTACTATTTACAGTTCCTGATAACAGCCGGCGTGGCGGAACTGGTAGACGCGCTGGACTCAAAATCCAGTTCTGGCAACAGAGTGTCGGTTCGATCCCGACCGCCGGTAATCATAGACCACCGCATGGCACTTGCACTGGTGAGCTACAGCTTCAAGATGCCCACTGAGATTTATCCGGGTTAGTCTGAATCCGTTTGGTTCTGCTCAGGAGCCTCCGAGTCGGATTCCGTTTTTTGCTCATCTTTACCACCGCCAAAAAGCTTCCCGATACTACGGCCTGTTTTTTTCAGGAAATCAGCTTTCTCTTCCTCTTTTTCCGCTTCGGCAACTGCCTCAGCTGCAGCTTCAGCTTGTTCTGCGGATTCCAATTGATTCTTCAAGCCACTAACGTCGCCCGGACTGGACATGAAAGGCATGTTATTGAACTGCCATTTGGGTTCTTTGAAGGTGCCACCAACTTCGATTTCGAGGAGTTTACCGATGATTCCGGTGACTAACTGGCTGACGCCTTCGGTAGCTGCGGAAGCTTTGATATCCAGTAGCTGATCGACGAGATTGACCTTGGAGACCGAGGAAATTTTTACCGGGCCGGCATGGATCACGAGATTTTCGGTGGTCAGGATGCCATTTGCCAATTGGTAGTCCATACTGATATTGCTGTCATCACCGCCACTGAATCCGGGGTTAAGTACTGAGAACATACTGGTTAGTAGTCCAAACAGGGGGATCTTTGAAAACTCGTTTTTACCTGCGGTCAGTCTGCCTTGGGCAGTGATAGATTTTATTTCCGTGCTACCGCCACCCTCGAAAGTGAAGTCCAATGCACCTTGCATCGGTTTCTCCATTCCGGCGAAATTGCTGACCAGTTGCAGGTCGGCATTGTTCAACTGCAGATTAGTGGTGAAGCTGAATGGGGAATCGAATGGCCGTGCAGCGAAGGTGGCTACCGTTTGGCTGCCGAATACATCTGCGCTAAAGCTGTCGGCGGTCAGAGCTCCGCCGTTCATAGTCAGTTCAGTGTTTATTGATGTAAGGGCAAGTGGCTTGTTATTAATATCCAATACTATCCCGCCATCGTTTACGGATAGGTTTAACTGGCTGGCAGCCATATCGTTGAGTTGCAAGTAGCCGTCAGCGGTGAGCTGTGGTGGTTGCGATAAAGTTAAAGTACTGAAGGCTTTGGCTGCCGCAGGGGAGATTCCGCCGGCAAATGAAATAAAATCGATCTCTGATTGTAAGCTGTGGACGGTTAGCTTTTGGGTACTGGTATCGTAGTGCAGCCTGGCATACAGGTTGCGCCCCTGGTAAACCAGCTTCAACTCACTGATGTCGACTGTTGTTTTTTCCTCGTCGATAATGCAACTGAAGCGTGCCAATAAGGAGTCGACCGGTAAGCCCCGCCACCTGAGGTCTAAACCAGTCAGATGCCCGTCTATTTGCAACGGTTGGTCACCGGAAGGTTTATTCAGTTGCATGGTCAGATCAGGCAGCGCACCGCCCGCTGTAATATCAAGCCACTGCAGCGCATCCTGGATCGGTGATAAGTCGAGCGTGCTCAAATCGATCCTTTGCGCTTCCTCCCCGGGTGCAGTATCGGGCTGAGCTGGCACCGCAGTTGATTCTTCCTTTTCCGGCATGGCCCAGATGATGTCACCTGTTGCCTGGACTCGCAGGTCCCCAAGCTTAAATTCCAGCATAGCTAAATTGGCACCGCTGGCATTTACAAGTACTGCACCGGTTATGTTATCAAGAGTTATAGGGCCATTGCGGGCAAATAATTCCAGCTTGGATTTTCTAAGGGTTAGCAGGCCGGAAATACCATGGGTGCCCAGAGCCTGCCCATAGGCTGGTGCAATCGCAGTGTCTTCAATGCGTAGCAGCCGGGTGGTATGGTCTGGATCACGGTACAGGGAAACTCCTTTAAGGATAGAGCCGCGGGTCAGGGAAACCTCGACAGATTCATGGTCTGCATACATTCCCTGCTCGTCCATTGCGGTTCGCAGTCGGTCGAGTAATTGTTCAGCCAGCCAGTGCTGCTGGAAAGTCAGTACGAACCAGGCAACTACAACAGGTATCAGCAGCAAGATCAGCAGCAGCCGAAGAATCAGACGCCAGAGTGGCAGGCGTTTTTTGGATTTGGGATCCGGCATATAGTTGCTTATGCGAGTTTCAAGTAGTAGTTAGCAGATGTTGGTTTTATATGCATAAGATAGCACCCGATCCTGCAATTAGCCATCGATTTGGTTGTAAGCAATCGGAGAATAGTAGTTGATGCCAGGCTATCTGATTACGTGAGTGCAGCGAGCATTGCAGGCAGGTGCGCAGTGACCCTCTGGGCAACTTGCTCGACACTTAATGTTTCGCCAGTTTCCTGCTGGATTGATGTCATAGTGACGTTAGTGATGCCGCATGGGGTAATAGCGTTAAAGCCGTCAAGTGGACCCTGCACGTTCAACGCAAATCCATGCATGGTCACCCATTTTCGCACCCCGACACCAAGCGAGGCAATTTTGCGGTCATTCACCCAAACTCCAGTTAGATTTTCACGGTGGCTCGCGGAGATGGAATATTCGGCCAGCAGGTTGATCAACAACTGTTCCAGTGCACGCAAATATAAGTGCAAATCTGGGCGTCGCTGTTTTAAATTAAGGATTGGGTAGCCGACCAGCTGCCCAGGACCATGGTAAGTTGCCTGGCCGCCACGATTAATTTGGTGGAGTGGATAAGGGAGTTGAGTAAGGTCGCCGAGGCTCGACTGATCCCTGGTGCGTCCGATGGTAATTACCGGTTCGTGTTCCAGCAGGAAGAGTGTCTCCTGCAGAGAGCCGGCGATCACTCCCGCCTGCTGTTGGTGTTGAATTTCCAGAGCCTGCTCAAAAGTTACCCTGCCCAGCCACTTGGTTACTATCTCAGCCTGGTTAGCGGAAAACTTTTTTTCGGTTATAGTTTGGAATTGCATACTTAAAAGATAATGATCGTCCGATGTGTGACTATTTGCAAAGCCGGATAGTGGCAGGGGCCATACTGCTTTCCATTTTGCTGGTTACTGGTTGCAATCGCGATAGCCAGCAAGCTGCGCCGGCCCTCGAACGGGAGGAAGTGGCCGCGGCATTGGCTGCCATCGAAGGAGCAACTATTTTTGTAGCGGTCGATTCTTTCGGCTGGTTTGGCGAGCAGAATTTTGCCGGTTGGCAGGTTCCGGTTGACGAATCAAGCGCCCGCCAGGCCGGTGTGGACGCAGCATACTGGCGCCGGCTTGACAGAGAATTGCGATTCGACGCAGTCGCTTTCTTTGGCACTACGGCAGAGTCACTAACCTTATTTGCCCATTTGCTCAATAGCGATGACTGGAACCCGGTCTGGGTCGGTAACAGTGGCTGTGTCTTTCAGCGTTGGCAGAGTGTGGACAGCTTGCAGCAGAGCAATTATCCGGCCGTGGCTGCACGGGTAAGGTGGCTACTCGACCTCAAGAGAATTGAAGCTGCCGCGCAGTTGTTGCAACAGTTAAGCGAGTCTCTTCGCGAGCGGCAGCTGGTTGCCCTGCGAGCACGCATCGCAGCTGAACAGGGAGAGTGGGGGCAGGTCATTCAGTACACGCAGCAGATCGGGGCCGAGGATAGTGAGACCGCGCGGATCCGTGCGCGGGCCTTGATCGAGCTGGGGCGTGGGCGCGAAGCCTGGCATTTGACCCGTGAACTGGTGCGTGGACGCGCAGTCGATGGTCCGCTGCTATTCCTGCATGCCAGAGCAGCGCGTTCGGCCAAGGCATGGAATGCCGAGATTGAAGCACTCGAGCAATTGATTGCGTTGGTGGAAAGTAAACAGGCACCTACTGGCGGATACAAAGTTTATCTCGCCCAAGCCTATGCATCGGCAGGTCAGGCCGAACAGGCACTGGAATTATTCCGGCAGTTGGCAGACAACGAGACATTGCCAGCAGCGCAAAAGGAATTTGTTGCGGCTGCCCTGGCTAAACTGGAGAAGCAATTGGAACCGGCCGCTTCGTCAGATGAAAATCTGTAATGCTTCGACACCCAGGATCAGCAGGACGGTAATAATTGCCGCAAAAAATAGTATGGTTGCTACCAGAAAGCCGCGGGCAACCCAAATCAAAGCACCGTCGCGTTCGAGTTCACCAAGAGCTGCAAAAAACGCAATTGCAGCTGGCAGCATATTGTTGAATGGAACGGCTATAAATGGTGCACACATCAATAAGCCTCCGGTAGCAATGAGTAACCCACAGCGCTTACGGCCAGCCTCGCCGGTGACTAAATGCTGCATACGAGGACGACAAAATTTGCGGCAAAATTTCAGTACTTTGATACTAAAGGCCAGGGGCCATGAGAATACCCGGCCCCGAACATTAGCATTCAGTAGTTTCTGAGGGAGCACAGGAGTTTTGCGTCCGCGATACATTTGCCAGCCTAGTGCAAGTAGCGAAACCCCGGCTACAGTGCCGAATGGTCCTAATGGAAGTGGTTGCAGAAACGGCATAGCGAGTACCATGCTAATGAGGGCAAAACCCAGTGCTTGCAGGCGTAGAAAAAACTCTGCCAGGTTGACACCTTCGTCACGGCAGGCGTCTACCATTACTTGTAGCTCGAGGATCACTTGCTCGTAGTCGGTAGTAATAGTAGCAACGTCTTGCTGATCGTGTGGCTGGTTGAGCATTGTTCCCGATTTAATTGTGGTGGTCGTTTCCATAACTGTCACTCGATAGTTAGAGGGCTTGGCCTGCTGCATGACCTGACGCCCAGGCCCATTGAAAATTATACCCACCCAGCCAGCCGGTCACATCGACCACTTCACCGATAAAAAACAAGCCCGGAACCGCGCGTGACTCCATGGTTTTGGACGATAGCTGCGAGGTATCTACGCCGCCACGTGTTACTTCCGCTTTGGCGTAGCCGTCTGTCTCGGAAAAATCAATGGACCAAACATCAGTGTGTGCGTGCAAGGATCTGAGTTGAGACTTACTGAGTTGTGCCGCTGGACGTTCACAACCAGTTACTTTTGCAATGAAGGCGGCCAGCCGATTAGGTAAATGCCGGGCTAGAATGCGTTCGGTGCGAAAGCTTGCGTAGGTGTGCAATTCATCTACTAAGGAGATATCAGGCAGCAAATTCACATTCACAGTGACGCCTGCTGACCAGTAGTTGGATGCCTGCAAGATAGCCGGGCCACTCAAGCCGTGATGGGTAAACAGGATTCGTTCGTAGAAACTGGAACCGTTGCATTGCACCCGGACGGTAGTCGCAACGCCTGCTAATTCGCGCATGGTTTGACGCCTGTCCGCCTGCCAGCGCAGCCCGACTAACCCGGGATGTGATTCTACAATACCATGCCCGAATTGCCTGGCGAGGTCGTAGCCAAACCCGGAAGCCCCCAGTTTTGGCAATGACAGGCCGCCTGTTGCGACCACCACTGTACGGGTAAGAAAAGTACCCCGGTCCGTCAGCACGTGGTAGCAATCCGACTTGGTAACTTCCTGCACCTTCACCGGGTAACGAAGTTCGACTCCGGCCATCCGGCATTCATCAAGCAGCAATTTGACGATCTCACGTGCAGAGCTATCACAGAACAACTGTCCGAGTTTCTTCTCGTGGTAAGCAATCTTATGCTTTTCGACTAATGCGATGAAATCATGTGGCTGGTACCGAGCCAATGCTGACCGGCAAAAGTTTGGGTTTTGCGACAGATAGTTTTCGGGTGCAGCTCCTACATTGGTAAAGTTGCATCGACCTCCGCCTGAGATGAGGATTTTGCGTCCGATGGTGTCATTGTGATCAATTAGCAGTACCCGCCTGCCGCGTTGCCCTGCGACAATCGCACACATCATACCTGCGGCACCGGCACCAATTATGATGGCATCGTAAGTTTGGCCGGAAGTCATGATTGCTGAAGCAATGGAGGGGTAATAGCTTTTTTCAGCAATCTGCCAGTGTGCCTGTACCACCAAGCCAAGCCGCCTTGAAAGAACAGGCTAATTACAAACAATAATGAGTAAGTTAACTTCAGGCTCAACTCGAGTGCAGGCTGCAGCAATTCAGGATATGGGTAACCTTTAAGAAATTCCTGCATAATAGGATAGCTGCTAATTCTGGCCAGCCATTCGCCAGCGTCTGCAGTGAGCAGCTTCCATACGGCATAGACCAGAATCACTGCCAATAGCAATAATTGGCTGCTTACCAATGACTTAAAACCATTGGTCAGCTGTGCCGTTTGCAGCAGTTTATTGCCGTGTCTTTCCAATAGCCCGGCTGTACATGCCAGCAAAGCAAAGATAGCTTCCAGCCAATATCCCCCGAGGGCACAAATTGGAACCGCACAACCGGCAACCGCCAGCACGCTGTAGTAGTCGATCGTTGAAACCTTGATGACCTTGCTCAACCTGCGGTTTATCTCAATTTGTTCGCTCATGTTACTTGGCAGATGGGCAGCTAATATGCACAAAAGAACTATGCGGAGCGAACGGAATTTTATTGCCAATGAGCAAACCGACGATGCTCACTTAAACTCGGTACCCGGCTCGAGGGTGCCATGCGCGGGTCTTGCTGCCGCTGGTATCACAGGTATTCTGATTGCTTCTGTTGCAGCCGTACCGGGCTGGGGCTGGTTGCTTGGGTTCCTGATAGTGACAGCTCTGTTGCCGCTGCTGCAACGCCAGCCGTTAACGCGTACCATGGCAATTCTACTACTCACCGGCACATTCTTTGGTAGTTGGTTTACCTTGCGGCATACTGAATCACCGGCCCGGAAGTTGGCCGAGAAGCTGGCAAGTGACTTACCAACACCCGCGAGTATCGAAGGAACTGTAATTAGCCGACCCCGCAGCAGGCCTGCCCGGCGCCTGCTTGACCCGCCATCGAGCACAATGATAGTTCGCGTTGCTAAGTTAGATTGTGACACCCTTAGCTACACTGGAAGCATGCGCATCAACATGCAATGGACCGGCAAGGTGCCTACCTATGGTGATCGGATTAGAGCCACTGGTACACTCAGTTTTCCGGCTTCAGCACGCAACCCGGGAGGCTTTGACGAAAGAAAATTTCTAGCTCAGCAGGGAGTATATCTCCAGCTGCAAACTCGCGAGACCTGGGATAATGAAATTACCGGTTCTAGTGGTGGCAACCCGGTGATTGCGGCGTGCCTGGCGGCGCGAGACTGGATGTTGTCAGCGTTAAGCCGTGATCTTGAGGATTCACCTGATATTATTGGCGTAATAACCGGTGTGGTTCTGGGAGCAAGAGAATCCCAGTCGCCTGAGTTGCAGGACAAATTCCGTACTACCGGCACCCTGCATTTGTTTGCGGTCAGTGGCTTACACGTCTGGATGTTTGGCTTGCTCGCCTGGGTGGTTATCAGCATGCTGGTTCCGGAACGGCGCAAAGCACTGACTATTCTCATTCCGTTGCTTATATTTTATGCATTAGTCACCGGCCTGCGACCGTCTGTAGTCAGAGCCACGATCATGGCCGTTGTTGTGCTTGGTGGACTGCTGACTGAACGTCCTTCCAACCTGGTCAATAGCCTGGCGGCGGCTGCGATAATGATTCTGCTGGTTGAACCGGCACAGTTATTTGCGACCGGATTTCAGCTTTCATTTTGTGTGGTAGCCAGTATCAGTTTACTGGCTACGCCGCTTACGACCAGGCTTGGTGACTGGTGGGTGCCTGATCCATTTATTCCGTCCCGGCTGTTGTCGCCGGTGCAGCGGGCGTGGCAGGTAGCCGGCCACAAGCTCACTGCGGCGATCGGAGTTACCCTTGCCGCATGGCTTGGTTCACTGCCATTGATTTACCTCAACTTCTATTTGATTAGCCCTATTGGTATCGTTGCTAATCTATTTGCCGTGGCCCTGGGATTTGGGGTGCTGGCAATCGGATTGTTAAGTATTGCTTTGAGCCTGTTGCACCCCGCGCTAGGGATACTTGCCAATAATGCCAACTGGCTGATGGCCGGTTCACTGTTAGCTTTGGTTCAAGGGGCGGCGCTGGTACCCGGTGGTCATTTTTACCTTGGTGTGCCTCGATTCGATTCGTCGCAAGCTACCAGGTTGACGGTCTTTGACTTTGATGCCGGTGCAGCTATACACATTCAATCGGGCAGCGACCACTGGCTAATTGATTGCGGCAACCGGATGCAAGCCAAATACACGCTCACCCGCTATATGCGGGCGCGTGGGGTGAATGAGCTGGATGCTGTTTTTCTAACCCACGGTGATGCCGGTCATATCGGGGGGCTGTCTGAGCTGATAGATAATTTTAAAATCAAGACGATCTATCAGCCGTGGGCCAACCACAACTCACGTACCCGCCATTCATTGCTTGAAGAACTGAAAGAGCTGGAGATTCCAGTGCTGTCGCTGCACGGAGGAGAGCAAGTGCGCTTGAATGAGACGGTGCAGGTGAAAGCCCTATACCCACGAGGTAATTCCGGGAAATATCGCAAAGCAGATGACAACTGCCTGGTGCTGCAGTTGATTAGCGGTGACTATCGCCTGCTGTTGCCGGCAGATGCCGGATTTACAGCGTATGTGGACATGGAGGCGATTTACGGCACAGAGTTACGCAATGACGGGGTGATCACCGGCTGGCACCGAAGCGACTGGCAGGGTCTGGATGGTTTTATCAACACGCTGGTAAAGCCGGGGTTCTTAATAGCCAGCAGCAATCGCTATGTGCGTGAGCCGGATCAGCTGCAGGCTGCTTTGCAGGCTATAGCAGACTCTGGTTGTGAAGTATTTAACCAACAAGTATCCGGTGCGGTGGAGATTAAAATTCTTCCCGACGGCCTTACCACGACTCCGTACCTGCAACCTGCCGACACAAAATCTCAGAACAATTAACAGCGGCTCTTGTACTGCTGTTACGTGTTAGTTATCCTGTAACTCGTATGGCTGAAGATATTGTTTATTTCGACCTCGAAACACAGAATACCGCCAATGACGTTGGCGGCTGGGATCGTAAAGGCGATATGAAGATGTCGATTGGCGTCACTTTCAGCACCAGAGATGAGCAATACAGGATCTTCAGCGAAAGCAAAGTTGATCAACTGATCGAGCAATTACGGCAGGCTGATCTGGTAGTTGGTTTCAATACGATTAATTTCGATTACGCCGTACTGATGGGCTACACAATCCTCGACCTCGAACACGAGCTGCGCAGCTTTGATCTGATGGTCGATCTCGAATCTCTTATCGGCCACCGGCTGAAGCTGGACGCGCTGGCGCATGCTACGTTAGGGTTAGGCAAGACTGGCGATGGGCTGGACGCCATCAAATGGTGGCGGGAAGGTCGGCTTCTGGATATTGCCGAGTATTGTTGTTTTGACGTCAAAGTTACCAAACTGCTGCATGAGTATGGCGGCGAGCATTCGCAGGTGCATTATAATGATCGCATCGGCAAACGCCAGACAGTCGAGGTCAATTGGAATAAGCTGGCTACAATTAAGCCCTAATTTCCGACAACGCTTGATTGACTACCATTAGACTCGGGAAAATAGTCACACAATGACATCAATCAAAGCAGCTGAGCTGGCGGCCAAACTCAACGCACAGCTAGACCCGGAGCACGGTGCTCTAGAAATTTCAGGGGTGGCAGCCGCCGCCGATGCTCAACCGGGACACCTCACTTTCCTGGGCAACCGGAAGTACTTGCCCAAAGTTGCTGTCTCCAAGGCATCGATAGTACTGGTGCCGCTTGATTTTGACGGTGAGTTGCAGGCAGTTCCTATGCGCGTGGAGAATCC
This sequence comes from uncultured Chthoniobacteraceae bacterium, assembly GCA_964535055.1. Lineage (GTDB taxonomy): Bacteria > Verrucomicrobiota > Verrucomicrobiia > Chthoniobacterales > CAKUMP01 > CAYUDZ01. Next base: position 1,213 of record CAZHRP010000062.1, on the reverse strand, counting down.
GTCCGTTGCGTTTGCGGGCGTGGTCAGCATGTTTGCGCTGCCACCACCGCCTAGGTTTACTGGCATAGCCGAGTCGGCGGTCATTGCCCCGACAGCTGAAGTTGATGCCACGGCTGCGATTGCCCACCATGCGGTCGTTGAAGCAGGTGCCACTATTGGTGCTAACTCATTTATCGGAGCCAATAGTTACATTGGTGCTGAATCCAAGATTGGCAGCGACTGTTATATCCACCCCAATGTCAGTATTCGTGAGCGGGTTACTATTGGCAATCGCGTCATTATTCATTGTGGTGTGGTGATTGGTAGCGACGGTTACGGCTTTGAATTCAAGGATGGGCGGCACGAAAAAATCCCACAGATCGGTGTCGTCCAGATCGATGATGATGTTGAGGTTGGTGCCAATACGACGATTGACCGTGCGCGCTTCGGGCGTACCTGGATCCGCGAAGGTACGAAAATTGATAACCTGGTGCAGATCGCTCACAATGTTGTTATTGGCAAGCACTGTCTGCTGGTATCCCAGGCAGGTATCGCCGGCAGTACTTCGCTCGGTAATTTTGTTACCCTGGCCGGGCAGGTTGGCATCGTCGGCCATGTGGAAATTGGTGATCAGGTTATCGCCGGGGCCAAGAGTGGGATTTCCAACGACTTACCAGCAGGCAGCAAGGTATTCGGCTATCCGGCTGAAGAAATGCAGGATGCCAAACGCCAGATTGCTGCGCTGCACCGATTGCCGGCTACATTATCTCAGATCCGTGATTTAAAGAAACGGCTGGCAGCACTGGAAGAAACCATCGCCTCACAGGATACATGATCCAACCAAATATCTGCCTGGTCTTTTGCACTGCTCCGAGTGAAGACATCGCGCGCCCAATTGCCGCCCAGCTCGTTGCAGAGCAACTGGCGGCGTGTGTCAGCGTGATTCCCAATGTCTATTCCACTTATACTTGGGAGGGAAAGGTAGAACAGCAAAACGAGGTGCAATTGCTGATGAAAACTGTAACTACCACATATCCTGCATTGGAAAAAAGAATCGTTGAACTGCACCCGTATGAGGTGCCGGAAATTCTGTGCTGTCCGGTTACGACTGGATTGCCTGGCTACCTGGCGTGGGTCAGCGAAAATTCCAGCCAAGGCTAGGTCCCTGAGGTCATGAGTCTATTCAAGCTGCCACTCTCTGCTTTGCTGGTACTGATCCTTAGTATGGTTCTCA